>JBILLP010000463.1:0-3366 GCA_044376025.1 Bradymonadia bacterium | reverse complement strand
CAGATCGCCCTTCGTCAGCTTGAACCGTCCCGCGGGCCGATCGCCGATCGCCGGCCGTGTCACCACCGGCTCCCACGCCCCGACGTGCACCACGTAGGGGGCGAGGCAGGGGAACTCGAGGGTGTAGAAGGGCTCGGGCGGCAGTGCGCGGCCGGCCTCGATGCCCGGCGCCAGGAAGCCGTCGTAGAACTCCGTCAAGAAGCGCGTGGCGTCGGCCTGGCTGCGGATCTGGTCGAGCCGAGCCTCCATGTCGGCGGTCAGCTCGGTGTCATTGATCCGGCTGAGCGCCCGCTCGATCAAGAAGCAGCTCCCAATCCCACTGAAGGTCGGGACAAGCTGCCGGTCCTGGATGACCACGTACTCTGCCTGGATGCTGTCGATGATGCTGGCGTAGGTCGACGGGCGACCGACGCCGCTCTTCTCGAGGTCCCTGATGAGCGTGGCCTCGGTGTAGCGGGCCGGCGGGCGCGTCTCGTGCCCGACAGCGCGGACGGCACGGCTGGCGACGTCCTCTCCCTCGACGAGCGTCGGCAGCGGGGTACTCTGGTCGTCGAGCGCCGCGGTCGGGTCGTCGCTGCCCTCGACGTAGGCCCGCAGGAACCCGGCGAAGACCACCTCGCGGCCGCTCGCCTTGAAGGTCGCCTTGGCGCCGTCACGCGCGTCCATCCTGAACTCCGCGGTCGTGTACGCGAGCCGGGCTTCGGCCATCTGGGTGGCGACGGCGCGCTTCCAGATCAGGTCGTACAGGCGCCCCTCCTGGTCCGAGAGGCCAAGCTCCTCGGCGGTCGGCATCTCGATGCCGGCGGGCCGGATCGCCTCGTGGGCCTCCTGCGCGCCCTTGGTCTTCGTCTCGAACTGCCGAGGCGCCTTCGAGACGAACGACTCGCCGTACCGGGCCGCGATCGTGCCCCGCAGCGCCCCGATCGCCTGGTCGGAGAGCGAGGTCGAGTCGGTTCGCATGTAGGTGATGTGCCCCCGCTCGTAGAGCCGCTGCGCCAGCGACATGGTCGTGCGCGAGCTGAAGCCGAGCTTGCGGTTGGCCTCCTGCTGGAGCGTGCTCGTGGTGAAGGGCGGGTAGGGCGACTTGGTGACCGTGCGCCGCTCCACCTGGGTGACCCGCGCCTGCTGTCCCTCGAGCGAGGCGCGGAGCGACTCCGCACGGGCCTGGTCGAGCAGCAGCACGTCGTTCGAGGTCAGGCGCCCGGTCGTCTCATCGAAGTCACGGCCCTGCGCGACGCGCCGGCCATCGACCGTGGCGAGGGTCGCATCGAACGTTACGGCCTGCTTCTGCAGCCTCGCGGTGAGGTCCCAGTACGAGGCGCTGGTGAAGGCGAGGCGCTCGAGCTCACGCTTGACGATCAGGCTCACGGCGGGGCTCTGCACCCGCCCGGCGGATCTGGCGTTGCGCAGCTTCACCCACATCAGCGGCGACACCAGGAAGCCGACGAGCCGGTCGATGATCCGGCGTGTCTCCTGCGCCGTGACGAGCCGCTCGTCGATCTCCCGTGTGTGCTTCAGCGCGCTCCGGATCGCCTCGGGCGTGATCTCGTGAAAGACCATCCGGCGCGTGGGCACCTTGGGCTTGAGCAGCTCGACCAGGTGCCAGCCGATCGACTCACCCTCGCGATCCTCGTCTGTCGCGATCAGCAGCTCGGAGGCGTCGCTGAGCGCCTCCCGAAGCTCGGCGACGACCTTTCGCTTGTCCTCGGGGACAACATACTTCGGCTTGAAGCCCTTCTCGATGTCGACGCCGCAGTTCCGGCGGGACTCCTCGAAGATGTCAGCGCTCCGCTCCTTCACCTCACCCGGAACCCGGTCCTTCTTGGTCGGCAGGTCGCGGACGTGGCCCATCGAGGCCATCACCCGGTAGCCGTCGCCGAGGTACTGTCGAATCGTCCGGGCCTTGGTGGGGGACTCGACGATGACAAGGGCGGGATGCGATGCAGCCATATCGTTGCCTCGTGGTGGAGGGCCCCGGAGGGCGCGCCTTCCTAACGGCTCACTCTGCCATTTCAAGCTCGTCTGGGCCTTGCGGCGGGCTCAGAAGCCGGCGGCGGCCAACCTGTCGAGCTCACTCCGGTAGAACGCCCGGTGGTCGAAGGGATCGTTCGAGGAGATCCCATCGGCGATCTGGCCGACCTGATCCATGTGGTCGGCGCTCAGCGTGCCGAGGTCGGTGCCCCACGCCGCGGAGGAGGTCGGCACGAACCCGTCGTTGGCGCCAAACCGGCTCAGCGAGATGAAGAAGGCGAGCAGGATCGGGTCGGCGGTCTCGCCGTCATTCGCAGACTGGCAGGCGAAGTCGAGCAGGCCGCAGGTTCGGCCCGACCATGACCAGTAGGTCACGCCCGGTGCATCGGGGTAGGCCGGGTTGAACGTGCCCTCCATGTAGTCGGGGCTGAAGTCCTGCACCGAGGCGATCTCCTGGATCAGCAGTGGCGTGCCGTGGTGGGGTGTCGCCACGGTCGTCAGCGAGGCGACGCGGTCGGCGTAGCCCAGCCCCGAGATGAGCACCCGGCTGTCGAGCCCACCCTGGCTGTGGCCGATCAGGTTCACCTTGCGTGCCCCGGTCTCCCGGAGGACCTCGTCGACCTGCGCGGCGAGCTGCTCGCCGCGAACCTCGGACCAGTTGAAGGCGTCGGTGATGGGTGTGCGGACATCGTAGCCGGCCTCGCGCAGGCGGTCGGGCACGTCGTGAAAGTAGTCGAGCAGCCCGAAGTAGGTGTCGGTGCCGAAGTAGCCGTGCACGAGCAGCGTCGGGAATCGCGTGGTCCTCCGGTCGCAGCCGGAGGAGCAGCTCGTCGTCACGCGGGCTGTCACCGCGTCCTCGAGCAGGTCGCGCTCCACGACGATCACGACCTCGCCGCTGAAGGGGGGCGACACGTCGAGCCAGCCCTCGCCCCCCGCCCCGACAAAGCCTGACGAGGCGATCGGCTCCCGCGACTCGGTGGTGCCGACCGTGGCGAAGTAGTGCGGGGTGTAGGCAAAGAGCCGTGCATCGGCAGGCAGGCCGATGAAGCGGATCCTCCACCGGGTCCCCGACGCGATGACCGCCGTAAAAGCCGCCGCCGCGCAGCGCGGCAGCTCTCGCACGGCGTCGAGCATGCCGAGCGTCAGGTCCTCGCCGAACGCGACGGGACGCAGGCCAGGCGGGCAGCCCGGGGGCTTGGTGTCTGGCGACCCGGTGTCAGGCGGCTCGGTATCGAGCGACTCGTCAACCGTATCGCCGGAGCCGTCTCGCGATGTGTCAGGCGGGGTGGTGTCGGCCTCGGTCGTGTCCTCGGGCAGCGTGTCGGGCTCTCCCGAGCCGTCGGGTTCGGCGTCGAGGCCGGTGTCTCCCGAGCCGTCGGCGGAGTCGCCCGAGCC
>JBILLP010000462.1:0-3368 GCA_044376025.1 Bradymonadia bacterium | reverse complement strand
TTCTTCGAGATCGCCGACGACGAGGCCTTCTCGCGGCGACGCAACGCGGGCTGGCTGTCCGCGACGGCGGAGCGGGACTTCACCGTGAAGGTCGATGCCAGCGGGCTGCACCCGGGCAAGCGCTACTACTACCGCTTCATGGCGCTCGGACGCACGTCCGGGACCGGCCGCACCAAGTCCGCGGCAGCCGACGACGCGACGCGGCTCCGCTTCGCGGTGGTCTCGTGCGCGAGCTACTCGCACGGCTACTTTCACGGGTACCGGCAGATCGCCACGCGCGCGAACCTCGACGCCGTGCTGCACCTGGGCGACTACATCTACGAGTACGCGTCGAACGAGTACGGCAACGTGCGCCCCTACGAACCCGCGTGGGAGTGCGTCTCGCTCGAGGACTACCGGCTGCGGTACGCGCACTACCGGCGCGACCCCGACTGCGCGGCGATGCATGCGGCGCACGCCATGATCGCCGTCTGGGACGACCACGAGACTGCCAACAACGCGTGGTTTGGCGGCGCGGAGAACCACGACGAGGTCACCGAGGGGCCCTGGGCCGACCGGCGCACCGCCGGCGAGCGCGCCTACTTCGAGTGGATGCCGCTGCGGGAGCAGGAGGACGGGCGCATCTTCAGGACGCTCCGCTACGGCAACCTGGCGGAGCTCATCATGCTCGACACCCGGCTCTGGGGCCGCGACGAGCAGGCCGGCCTCGACGAGGTGGCCTCCTTCATCGACCCGCTTCGCACCCTGCTCGGCAGCGACCAGGAAGACTGGCTCGCGGGCAGGCTGCGCGGCGCCGACGTGCGCTGGAAGGTGATCGGCCAGCAGGTGATGATGGGGCAATGGCGCAGCCCCGGCTCGGGCGGCATGCCCGGGCCGATCTTCAACTCCGACCAGTGGGACGGCTACGATGCCACGCGGTCGCGCCTCTTCGGCGTCATCGAGACCGCCCGCGTCGACAACGTCGTCGTGCTCACCGGCGACATCCACAGCTCGTGGGCGCTCGACCTCACGCGCAATCCGTATGACGTCGCGACGTACGACCCGGCCACCGGCGACGGCTCGATCGCGGTCGAGTTCGTGACCCCCGCCATCTCGTCGCCGGGCTTCCCGCGCGGGATCGGCGAGAACCTCGCGGTCAACCTCAAGCGGGCCAACCCGCACATGCGCTTCGTCGAGCTGGTGAAGCGGGGCTACCTGGTGCTCGAGCTGACCGAGGAGTTCGCGCGGGGTTCGTGGTACCACTTCAACGACGTGGTCCGCGAGACGGCCACGCAGTCACGGGCCGCGGTGGTGACGGCCTACGAGGGCCGCAACCGGCTCGTCGTCGAGGGCTAGCCCGCGCGGGGCGGGGCCGCAGGGGCCGCGCGCCAGATCGTGACGCCCGCGCCGGCCCCGGTGAGGCGCCGGGCCGCGGTCTCGATGGCCGGGCGCCCGATGTCGGCGCCCCACACCGCGTGGCCCCGGTTGTGGCCGGCAACGAGCGTGGTGCCGCTGCCACAGCAGAGATCGGCGACCGTCGAGCCCGGCGGGGCGTGGCAGGCGAGCAGCCGGTCGAGCAGCGCGAGCGGCTTCTGCGTGGGGTAGCCGGTGCGCTCGCGGGCCATGTTGTTGATCGTGGGGATCTCGAGGACGTCGGGGGCCTTCTTGAGCTTGCCGGCCATGCGGTTCGACGTCGCGGGGATGCGGTGGGGCTCGAAGAACCAGTCCGCGCCGACGGTGTACCACAGGATGGTGTCGTGCTTGCGCGGGTGGTAGCGCGGCGACGATCCGCCGAGCCCGTACGACCAGATCAGCTCGTTGCGAAAGCCGGGGCCGCCACGGCCGCGGTCACCGAAGCCGAAGATGCGGTCGCAGAGCATCGCCAGGTAGGGGGCCGCGCGGTGGTCGCAGTGCAGCAGCAGGCTGCCGTCGTCGCAGACGAGGTCGCGGATCGCCTCGAGCCAGCGGCGCATCTCGTCGAGGTAGTCGTCGAAGGAGTCCCAGCGATCATCGTAGGCGCGGACGCGCGCGGCCGGCGGCGACGCGGCGGCGACCGCGTCAGGTGTTGCCCGCGGCGTGAGGTCGAAGGTGCGCCCGGTCGCGAATGGGGGGTCGATGTAGACGAGCGACGGGCGAACGCCCTGGTCGCGCATCCACGCCGCGACCAGGGCCGCGTGCCCCTCGACGAGCGTGGGCAGCGCCGCGCCGGTGAGGTTGGGGGTCGACTCGTCGAGCGCGAAGGGCATGCGGGGAGCGGGGTCGTGGGGGCCGCGCCGCTGGGCGCGCGGAGCGGTGAAGGAGTCTGATCGCCGCCAAAAACCAAGGCAAGCGAAAAAGTCGGGAGATTCGTTTTGACGCTCCCGGGGGTGTGCCTAAAACCCGGTCATCGCCAAGGTGCCACCGGCACCGAGGGCGAGCATCGCTTCCAAGAAATCCCCCGAAACCCCCTCGTTCGACGAGGCCACACAGGGGGATCCAGCCAGACGGAGAGCACCATGTGGACGACCCGCACCCCCCTGTTCCCGATGCCAAGGTCGGCACGATTCGACCGTGATTTCAACGACTTCGTCGAGTCCTTGTTCAACGATGCGGCGCCCTTGGGGCGCAGCGTCGCCACACCCGGACACACAGAGACCGACGACGCCTTCGTCTTCGAATTCGACCTCCCCGGGTTTCGGCGCGAAGACCTCGAGATCTCTGCCCGCGAGCGCCTGCTGACCCTCAAGGGCACACGGCCCGAGGCATCAGTCGAGGGCGCCAGGCCCCGCCGCCGCGAGTGCTGGAGCGGCACCTTCACCCGCTCGTACACGCTGCCCGAGGGCGCCGACCCGGCCCGCATCGCCGCCACGCTCCGCGACGGCGTACTCACGCTGACCTTCGGCAAGGCCCAGCCGAGCGCCGAGCGCACCATCTTCGTCGAGTGATCCACCACCCTCTCCACACAACCCACACAGGAGTCCCCGTCATGCGCAACCCCAATGTCCCCGTCCGCAGCCTCACCTTCGCCCACCCCCTGACGCGAACCGCCGGGGCCCAGGTGACCTCGAACCTCGAGCGGTACGGGCTCAAGCCGGCACCGGTCCCGCCCGTCGACGTCTTCGAGGCCGACGAGGCGTGGATCCTGCGCTTCGACGTCCCCGGCGTCACCCGCGAGGCGATCAAGCTCGACCTCACCGACCGGCTGCTGACGCTCGAGACGGAGCGGACGCACGCCAACGGCAAGACCGCCCGCAACATCCGCCGTGTCCGTGTTCCCGAAGGCCTCGACGCATCTGGCATCAAGGCGACGCTCGAGCATGGCGTGCTCGAGGTGAGGCTGCCGAAGCCGTCGGGCGTGCAGACGCGCCGCATCGAGATCGCCCAGGCCTGACCCTCGGCACCGCGCCCAC
>JBILLP010000461.1:0-3369 GCA_044376025.1 Bradymonadia bacterium | reverse complement strand
CGGGCTCTACTACGCGCCGGTGGTCACGCGCTTCGGTGCCGGGCCCGCCACCGACGAAGAGCTGCTGCGGGCGTTCCTCGGTGGCGAGCGCTTCCTCGTGACTGGTCCGCCCTTTTGGAATGCGCTCGGGCTCGGGTCGACGGCGATGTTCGCGGTGACGCTGGTCTACAACACCCGGCGGAGCGGCGAGTTTCAGCTCGGCGGACGCCGGTTCCTGCTGCGGCGCGTGTGCTTTCCAGAGAAGCCCAGCGCCGAGTGGTTCATCGTCGACCTGCTCCAGCACCACGACATGGCCGGGGCCGGGATCAGCGACCTTCGGGCTGGGCTCGTGGCGACGTTGCGCGCCGGACGTTGGGATCGCGAGCGTTTGCGCGCCATGGCTCAGACCTACGGCACCAAGGCCACGTTGGCCGTCGTCGAAGAAGCCCTGCGCGAAAGCGAGCGCGCGGCATGAGCTAGTAGAACGTGCGAACCTCGGCCCCGTTGCTCAACAGCGGGGCCGAAGTTGCTTTGGGCCATCGGTCGCGGGCCGGCGAAGAATCGCGTGGTGGCGCGGGGTTTTGCGGGGCAGGCGCGGCGTGCTCTGCGCCAGAGCCGCGGCGTCTGCGGCGAGAGCCGGCCCGGGTCGTTCGGGAGGTCTTTCGGGCTCTGGCACAGCCCCGAGACGGCTCGGAGGCGGTTACCACCAAAGCGCCGATGGTGAACGTCGGCGGGTGGGACGTCGGGGCGCGGATTTCCTCGGGCAGCGTGACGATCCGTGAGGCGCACGCCCGGCCGTAGTCCGCGATGATGTCGGCGCCGTGAAACAAGCGGGGCGAGACGCGACGACCTGCCCGGCCCGCGACCGGTCCGGGCTCGTGAGGGGGGATGACCAGCGCGGCGCTGTCGACGAGAGCCCGCTCTCATGGTTGGCAATCCTGGCAGTCCCAACCGCATTGCCGCGAACGTCAATCTGTCTTTGGACATCCGGCCTCGCGCATGCGAGATTGTGCGCCGCTCGGCCATCGTGTCCGGGCCGCTCCCTACCGGAAGCCACGTGACCACGACCGACCGCGCTCCCACCTTCGGCATCGCCCTCCTGCTCCTCGGCGCGCTCGTCGCGGCTTGCGACAGCAGCTCGGACAAGCGCACCGAGCACGACGCCACAACAGATACCGACGGTTCAGCCGACACGGCGGCAGACACCGAGAGCCCGGCCGATACGGATGCGGCGATCGACACGGAGGGATCTGCAGACACGTCGCAGACGGCCGTGAGCATCCGCGGGAATCGCTATTGCGAGGTGCTCCTCGCCTTCTTGCAGGGTGGCGCCATCGAGGCGCAGGTCTGGGGCACGCAGGGGCTCAACGACTGCCCCGCCGAAGACTGGGCCACCGTAGACAGCGCGGCCATCCGCACCGAGACGGGTGCCACGGCGGTCGTGCTCAACGGCCCCCGCCACTGGGTCATCGACGGCGCCACCGCCGAGGTACCCGATGGCTCGCCCCGCCGCTTCGGCACCCTCGAGGTGCGACAGCTCGCCACCCTCTCGGTCGCGCTCGGCGCGGTCTCCTCGACGCCGTACGCAGAACGCACCGTCATGCGGGACTCGGAGTTCGAGTTCCGGGCCGGGGCTGAGATCTATGAACTGCTGGCGCCCAACGGCTCCATCTACGTGATGCAGTCCTACGCCCAGATTGTGGACCCCAATCTGACCGAGAGCGACCTGGCCGGCCTGGGCGCCCGCCTCACGCTGCCCACGGGCTGGAGCTACCGGGCCCGCACGCTCGAGGTGCCGCTGCTCGTCAGAACGCCGGGCGAGGCGACCGTGGTGCAGGACGAGCTGCAGAACACCTACTCGCGGTATGTGACCGGCGGCTGACCCGGCGCACGGCGCAAGGCGGCGCTGTCACGCTCCCGCGGGTGACCTGGCTCACCGATTCTCCGTCGGCAGCCATCGCGCCGCTGACGAGGTTGGCCTCGTGGCAGCCAGGGAGTCGCCTGTCGGAGGACGTCATCACGCACGTGGCTTCGCCGCGGCGCCTCCGCGGCCATCGGTGGCGTCGAGGACGGCCACCCAGCAGGGGCTGGCGCCCTCGTCGAGCCTGCTCCTGGACGACCCGAACCGCTTCGTGCTCGGTGCACACCTTGCAGGCGGAGCCAAGCGAGGTCATGGTGCGCGAACGAGTCTCAGACGAGGAGCTTCGAGGATGCTGTGGCGGTCGCGAGTCTTGGCGTCGCTGCGGCTTGGGGCCGGCCTTCTTTGCCGCGCTCGCGGGGGTGACGACGTGTCCGTCAGGCCTGCCTCGCTCGCGGCTCAGTCCGTTGCGGTCGGTCGGTCGACCAGCCTCGTGACGAGCGCGAGGAACGCGCGAACGTCGCCGGTACGCGCGAAGAACGCGGCGTCGGTCGCCTCCACCACCCGAAGCGCACGGTTGCAGGTCGCAACGCCGTGCTCGGTGAGCTCGACGTCGAACGCACGGCCGTCGGTCTCGCTGCGCCGGCGCACGATCAGCTTCTTTGCGAGCAGCGCGCGCGTCCCGTCCGAGACGAGCATCTTGTCGAGCGACGCGTGTTCGGCCACCTCTGCCTGCGACACCGGCCCATGCTTCGTGCGAGAGAGGAAGAAGAAGCTGGCGAGCAGGGAGAACTGGGTCGGGCTGATGCCGAGCTCACCCAGGGCCTGACGCTGCAGCCGCTGGTGGAGGTTTGCGGCCTTCCACAGCAGGAAGCCAGGGCTCTCGGCCGCCGAGCGAAACCGCGACTCGAAACGGGGCGTCGTCATGGGGCAAGCGACCGGGACGAAGGGCCGCACTCCCGCGGTCGACGCACGCGACGGAGCTCGTGGGCCGCGGGACTCACGCCGACCGCTCCTCGGCGGCGCGGGCGAGTCGCGCGACGGCAGCGGGCAGCCCGCGGGCGATGTTCGCGCCGATGAGTCGACGAAAGAGAACCGTGAGCGGGCCCTTCATCTCTACGCGATGCTCGATCACGGTCTCGCCTGCTTCGACGCGCAGCGTGTGAACGAACTCGAGCGTCGCGAGCGGCAGCGACGAGCGGTTCGAGAAGGCCACATTCGGCTCGACGTGCGTGAGGACGAAGCTCGTCGTGGGTCCGCCTTTCGGCTTCAGGGAGCCGCGTGTACCGACCGCGAAGTCACCCTCGAGCCGGCTCGAGGCGACATCGTCGTCCCAGCGGCTCCACCCGGCGACATCTGCCCAGAGCTTCCACACCTGCTCGGGTGGCGCCTTCGTTCGTGCCGTTGCCTGCGTTGACCAGCTCATGGGTGAATCTCTGGCTCAAGGGGGGACCCTGAGGCAAGATAGTAACCATGCTTATCATCTGGGTCAAGCGCGGCTGGCTGGTCGCGTCTCGAAGCGTGGTTGACGG
>JBILLP010000397.1:0-3906 GCA_044376025.1 Bradymonadia bacterium | reverse complement strand
TCACCGCCGTTGGCCAGACCCAAGCTCCGACCCGCCCCCGCCCCCGACGATGCCCTATCCGAGCGGCCCGGGCGCCAGGTCCAGACGCGCCTCGAAGTCCCCAACGCGGCCGACGGGCCTCAGCATCCGAGCGGGACCCCAGCCGGTCTCGACCTCGTCGGTGAATCCGGTCTCCGCAGCCTGCTCGGGCCCAAGGGGCGGCATCGCCGGGTCGCCGGTCCCGCGGCGCGCCTCGAGCTCGACCGCGACACGCGCGAGCGAGACCCGAATCGATGCCACCGGGCGATCGAGCGCACGACAGACCGCGGCGGCCAGCAGGTAGCCGGCACCATGGTCGAGCGCCTGCGCCGGCAGCGGCCGCGGCTTCTCGTCGCCCGGCACCCACGCGATGCCGCTGCTCATCTGCACGAGGCTGTCGAACCCGCGGCGCATCGACCACGGCCCGGTCGAGCCGTAGGCGCAGATCGACGCATCGAGCAGCCCCGGCCGAATCGCATCGAGGGCGCCTCGCCCCAGCCCGAGCGCCTCGAGCGCCCCGGGCCTCAGCCCATGCACGAGCACATCGGCCTCGCCCAGGAGCCGGCGCATCGCCTCGCGCCCGGCCCCGGAGCGCAGGTCGAGCGCCACGCGCCGCTTGCCCCGCGTCGTCTCGGGCAGCAGCGCGGCGACCTCCTCGAACCCCGGCGGATCGACCCGCGTCACCTCGGCCCCCATCGACGCAAGGAACCGGGTGCAGACGGGGCCGGCGATCACACGCGTCAGGTCGACCACCCTCACACCCTCGAGCGGAGCCGAGCCACCGCGCGGCGCCCGCGGCTCACGCCGGCCGGCGAACCCGACGAGCGGCTGGCCCGCGACCGCGCGGCCTGCCGGGTGCTGCGCCCACGCCTCCGGACTACGAAGCTGCGCGGCGCAGCCTCCCCGCGCGATGACGGCCTCCTCGAGCGCCTCGCCCGGCCAGCGTGCGACCGCCTCCGCGAAGGCCTCGCGGGTCTCGTCACAGCGGAGCACCGCGACCGCGGCAGCGCGGTGCCACGGGTAGTTCGTGTGCAGCCGGAGCCAGCCGTCGGCGCAGCGGTAGTCGCCGGCGACCGGGTCCCAGGCTGGCGGAAGCGTCCACCCGCGTGGTGCGATGTGTGCCTCGAGCCTGAAGGCCGCCGAGGCGTGGCCGCGATCGAGCGAGACGGCCGGCGCCGCCCCACCGGCCGACCACCACCGTGAGGCGGCGCGCAGGGCGTTGACCTGGCACGCCACCGCGAGCTCTCCAACCGGGTAGGCCGACGCCAGCCCACCCGGCCTTCCCACCGCACTCCAGGCCACCGGCGGGGCGGCGTCGGGCCCCGTGCACTCCCACAGCGAATCGACAAGGGCTTGCTCTTCCATCGGCGCCTCCGCTCGCCGGTCCCGTAGGCCGGCTGCCTGCGCGGACCCGAGCCGCGCTCCTCCGCGGAGCCCTCGCCCGGACGCCGCTACTCCGAAGCGTCGCCCGAGGGCCTGAAATCTGCAACCCCCTTGAGCAGCGACTCGACCTTGTACTGCGACAGTTCGAACACCGCGCCGTCATCAAGGCGCGCGTAGCGCGATGACTCACCGTCGGGCTTCGACGGCGCCGTGACATGGTTCCCGAGCCGGAGCGTCCTCACCTTGCCGTCACGGGTGGTGATCGTGAAGATGCGGCGCGGCGTCACCAGCCCGGCCGTCGCGTCGTCGACGTTCGACGGGAAGCGCGCCGCGTCGATCAAGGTCAGGTTGCGCACGACCCGGTCGACCATGCTGCTGTTGGGCTCATTGATCCGCTCGGGCTGCGTCACGATCCACGACACCTTCGGCGGCTCGCCCGAGCCCTCCGCCGGCTTCGAGACCGGCTCGAACCTGACCTTTCCGGCGGCATCCTCGAACGCCAGGCTCGCGACGTCGGCCTCGGTGATGTCGAGCACCTTGCGGGGCCTGAAGTCGCCGATCTCCGACCCGATGCGCTTTGCCTGGAACTCCGCCAGCACGAACACGGCGTCGAGCCCGTCACGGGCGACGTAGAAGCTGCGCGTCGTGTCCGAGGGGTCCTTCTTGGGGGCCTCGGAGCCGAGCCGCACCGTCACGGTGTTCGCCCCGTCGCCAAGGGTGACCGACGGTGCGGTCGGCCCGAGCCCGGCGGCCTCTGCGGTGACGTCGTCGGCGAAGTCGGCGGCCCGGAGCTTCGCCAGGCTCGTCACGACCCTGCCGACCAGCGTGGTGTCGACCTCGGGCCCGTCACCGTCGACCTTCCAGTCGCTCCCCTCCTTCTTGAGCTTGAGGCTGCCGCCCGGGCCGGCGAACGCGATCGTCGTGAGCTTGTCGCCGTCGAAGTCGGTCAGCTGCTTCTCGCGGAACTCATTGGCGGGCTTGTCGAGCGCTCCCCTGAAGTCGGCGCCGACCCGGTAGACAAGGTCAGACCCGTCGGGCCGGACCCACGTGAGCGTGCGGCCGGTCTGCGTGACCGGCACGGAGCGGCCCACCTCGAACCTGTGGGTGCCCGAGGCGCCGGTCACCGTGAAGGTGATCGGCTTGGGCGTGGCGGTCGCGCCGATCCCGACGGCGCCGCTCCCGTCAGACAGCTCGCGCTGCATGTCGACGATCCGCTTCTCGGACAGCAGCTTGCGGATGTCCTCGACGGCGGTCTTCGAGGCCGGGAAGGCCTTCGGCGCGGTCATGCGCCACGAGGCGCCGCTGCCCTCGAAGACGATGGTCTCCCCGTCACGCTGGATCTCGAGCTTCGTCGCGTCGGCCACAACCGGGAACTCAAACGAGTGCGGCTTGTTGCGCGACGCCTCCCGCTGCTTCAGCGCGAAGAGGAGCCCGGCGAGGATGGCAAAGACAGCAAAGGCGATTCCGATTTTCTTGCTCATGGTCGTGTTACCCCTGTTCTCGAGTCACGCCTTGTTGAACTGCGCAAAGAGCTCGTTGCGGCGCGCACGGCGTCGCATCCAGGCCACGATGCCCAGCGCGCCGAACGCAAGCGGGATGCCGGCGATGTTCGCCACCTGGAAGGCGACCTTCTTGTCCTTGTCGAGCCGCGCGGCGTCGATGTAGGCCATCGTCCCGCGTCCACGGATGCGGATCAGGTCGGGGTCGCTCGCAAGCCAGTCTGCGGAGTTCTTGAAGAAATCGACCGCGCTGCGGCGGTACTGGTCGACAGACTGCGCGAGCGCCGGCGGCATGCCGCGCATCGTGCGCGGGTCGGCGAGCGGGTCCTGCCGGTTGAAGACGTTGGTGATGAAGTCGCCGTTCGACGCCACCAGGATGCGCCCCTTCTCGGTGCTCCCGTTGCCCAGCGTGCTCGTCAGCGTGCCCTCAAGCGTCATGATCACCGGGAAGGGCCCCGGGACCTCGTCGGACGAGGGCTGGTTCGCGTCGTCGAGCGACAGGCTCATCGCGTTCGTCCGCTTGACCGAGGTCTCCGCCGTCGCCGCGACCTCGGTGACCGTCAGCTTGCCCGCGCCCTGCGCGGTCGTTGCCTCCGGCGTCAGGGTCAGCGTCGAGATCGGCAGCGGCGTGGAGCGGTCCGACGGCATGAAGGCCAGGAAGGGCACGTTCGGCACCAGCAGCGACTTCTTGTTGATCTTCGACACCAGCGGCAGGCGCGGGTCGAGCATCGGGACCGACGCGCTGATCGGCTGGTCGCCAAAGTAGCCGATCGTCTTCTCGGTCACCGAGACCTGCGTCGCCTGGCGATCGAGCACGGTGTCACGGTTGATCGTCAGACCATACCCCTTGATCAGCTCCTCGAGCCCGGTCTTGTTCTCCTCGGGCACCGTGAACTTGGGCATGTTCGGCATCTGGCCGCCCAGGTCGGGCGTGTTCGCCCGGTAGGCGGAGACGAAGAAGGCCACGCCTTTGCCCTTCATCGCGAAGGCATCGATGTTCTTCACC
>JBILLP010000183.1:0-6676 GCA_044376025.1 Bradymonadia bacterium | reverse complement strand
GAGCAGCACCAGGCCCGAGATGTCGTCGGCGATCGGCTGCGCCACATCGACCCACTTGATGTTGAACAGGTCGTCGAAGAGCTGCGACTTGAGCTGCGAGGCGATCTGCTCCTTGATCTGCTCGGTCTGGTCCTGGCCCTGCGCCTGGCCCTGCTGGGCCGCGTCCGAGATGATCTTGTCGAAGAACGAGCCGTCGTTGAGCGCAAAGCCCAGCGTCGGCGCGCCGGTCTCGCGCACCAGGCCGCGGATGCGGCGCGTCAGCTCATACTCGTAGTTCATGCCGGGGAAGATCTGCGGGATGACCTCCTGCTTGTCGCCGCCGGCTCCCTGGTAGACGATCGCCAGGCCCATGAAGACCTCGCGGACCGAGAGGGCGTCGCTGCTCTGCTCGCCAATGGTGACCGCGCGGATGCCGAAGTTGGCGGCCCGCTCCTTGTCCTCCGCGCTGGCGTTCGGGTCGATGACCGAGAAGCTGAAGTTGCCGCCCGAGTTCGCCTGGTACTCCGACAACAGGTCCGACACCTCGCGCGAGAGGGTGTCGTAGGGCGCCGGCAGCTCTCCGGTGATGAAGGCCGTGACCGTGACCGGCTGAGCCAGCTCCTTGACCATCGTCTTGCTGGCGTCCGACAGCGTGAAGCGGCGGTCGCTCGTCATGTCGATGCGACCGAAGAGGTAGGTCGAGACGAGGTTCGCCATCACCAGCGCGCCGGCCAGGATGAGGAGGTAGGCTCCGTTGCCGAGCCCCTTCTTGATCACGCGGGACTGCTGTTCCTTGCGTTCGTTCTGCATGGTGGTCCTATCTGTTGGATGTGTGGTCGTAGGGTCGTGTCGTTCGGTCGCTGTGTGGACTCACCAGCGCCGGCGCGAGATCACGACCGAGGCGGCGCTCAGCGAGAGCACGACGATCGTCAGGTAGTAGACGACATCGCGGGTATCGATGACGCCCCGCGCGACATTCTCGAAGTGGCCGCTTGTGCTGATGAACGTCAGCAGCGTCGCCAGCGTGCCCGACGTGTGCGAGGCGAGCTCGCCCATGATGTTCAGCGCGAAGCAGAAGAAGAAGCTGACCAGGATCGAGACCATCTGGTCGCGTGTCAGCGCCGACACGAGCACCCCGACCGAAAGGTAGGCCGCCCCGAGCAGCAGCAGCCCCACGTAGCCCCCGATCACCGGGCCCCAGTCGAGGTCACCGAGTGTGCTCAGCGTCAGCGGGTAGGGAATCGTCGCCGCGAGCACCACCGCCAGCAGTGTCAACGCCGCCAGGAACTTGCCGACCACGACCTGCGTGTCGGTCACCGGCAGCGTCATCAGCAGCTCCAGTGTCTTGGCCCGCTGCTCCTCAGACAGCAGGCCCATCGAGATCGCCGGCGCGAAGAAGGCCAGGAAGAAGGGCGCCCGGCCAAAGAAGGAGCGCATCGAGAGCTCGGTCGAGGCGGCGTTGAAGATCTCGAGCCAGAACAGCCCGCCCGCGATGAGCAAGAACAGCGCGATGACGATGTAGGCCGTCACGCTCGAGAAGTAGGAGCGCAGCTCACGCCGCGCGATCGACAGGGTTGGATTCATGGGGGTGACTCCGTGCGGGAGAAGTGGTTCGCGTTCAGGGAGCGGTGTCGGCGGGGCTCTCGGGCGGCATGAACCGCGCCGGGTCGCTCGGGGCCGCCGCAGGCTTCACCGGCGCGGGCACCGACCCGCCCGTCAGCATCCTGAAGAGCTTCTCGAGGTTCCGCTCCGCCGCCGGATAGGCGTCGTAGAGCGCCTCGAAGGTGCCGTCGGCCACCACCTTGCCGCCATTGATCAGGATCACCCGGTCACACAGCGCCTCGATCTCCTGCAGGATGTGCGTCGACAGCAGCACCGTCTTCTCGCGGCCAATCCGCCGGATCAGCTCGCGAATCTCGACGATCTGGTTCGGGTCGAGCCCCGAGGTCGGCTCATCGAGGATCAGGACATCGGGCTCGTGCACCAGCGCCTGCGCCAGGCCGACACGCTGGCGATAGCCCTTCGACAGCTCGTCGATCTTCTTGCCAACCACCGGCGCCAGGCCACACACCTCGATCGCGTACTTCACACGGTCCGCGCGCCGCGATGCCGGCACGCCCCGCATCTCCGCCAGGTGCTCGATGTAGTCGTACACGATCATCTGGTCGTACAGCGGGACCGACTCCGGCAGGTAGCCGACCCGGGCGCGCACCGCGATCGAGTCCTCGAACACGTCGCGTCCCACCACCTTCGCTGACCCGCTCGTCGCGGCCATGAAGCAGGTCAGGATCTTCATCGTCGTCGACTTGCCCGCGCCGTTGGGCCCCAGGAAGCCGACAATCTCGCCTTGGTGAACTTCGAAGCTGATGCCCTTGAGGGCCTGGAAGTCACCATAGAACTTCGTGAGGTTCTTCACCTCGATGGTGGTCTCAGCCATGCGCGAGTGCTCCTGCGTGGAGTGATGGTGTGGCGGCAGGCGCGGCCCTTACGCGCCGCGTCGATGGCCCGCCACCATCTTCGACGCCCGGGCCTTTATTCCCGACAGCGCCGACCGGTGTGGCGTGCGAAACGACCCTCCGGGCCGCGCGCCTGCTCGACGATACCGCTCCGGGCATCTGCCTGCCCCGCCTCGGCGTGGCGGCGCCCCCGGACAGTCCCAGCACACTCGCCCGGCTGCACCGCCGCGTCACACCAGGCAGAGCAGCGCGATCCCCGCGACCGCCACCGACGCCCCAATCCAGGCCCGCATTCCCACACGCTCCCGCAGCAGCCAGGCAGAGACAGGCAGGATCCAGATCGGGCTGGTTGACGACAGCGTCGACGCCACCCCGGCCTCTGCATGGAGCAGCCCGTAGTTCATCAGCCAGATGCCGACATAGGTGCCCAAGAAGGCCCCGGCGCCCATGCTCGCCCCGACCTGGGTGTCGCCGAGCGCTCCCACCATGCGGCGCCACGACCCCCGGATCGTCAGCTCGACCGCGAGCGCCGCCGCCCCGACCGTCAGCCTCACGACCCCGACCCCCAGCGCCGAGGCGCCCGAGCCTGCGTCCTTGGTCACGATGTTCGTCACGACCTGGCAGGCAGAGGCCGCCAGCGCGAGCAGCAGCCCCGCCAGCAGCCGCTCCCTCGGCACGGCGACCTCGTCGTCGCCGCGCGCAGAGAGCACCCACGCCACGCCTCCCAGCGTCACCGTTGCCCCGAGCACCTGCAGGCCGCTCATCGCCTCGTCGAGCACCACCCACGCCGCCGCGGCCGTCAGCGCCGGCACCAGGCTCGACGCCAGCAGCGACCGGCGCGCGCCAATCCTCAGCAGCGACGCAAAGAAGAGGCTGTCGCCAAGCGCCAGCCCGATCACCGCAGAGGCCGCGAGCGCCGACGTCTCGCCGCGCGTCAGCCCCGCCGGCCAGAAGACCCCGTCGATCGCGAACAGCGTCAGCGACATCAACACCGCACCGACCGCACACTTGATGAAGTTCATCTCGGAGGCGGTCAGCCGCTGCCCGGCCCGGTAGAAGAGCACGCTGGCGAAGGCCCAGATCACCGAGCAGGTGACGGCTGCAAGTTCTCCCACGGTCGTCGCCCTGGCCAGAGGTCCCCCGCACAGGTCGGGGCGGCCGCGCCCTAGCCGGTCAGCCCGCAGCACGCCAGACGCACGCTCCGGCTTGACGCGCCGACCGCGCGCGCCCTACCCCGCCCGCTCCTTCCCCCACCGAGGTCCGCCCATGTCGAACCAGTCCCGAACCGTGAAGCCGCGCCCCCCGATCGCCTTCAAGACCTCCGCAGTCGAGCGGTTCATGCGCTACGTGACCTTCGACACCGAGGCCGACGAGTCCTCGACCACCTCCCCCAGCTCCGCCAAGCAGTGGGACCTCCTCCGCGCCCTCGCCGACGACCTGCGCGAGCTCGGCTGCGCCGAGGTCGAGCTGCTCGAGCATGGCTACGTCTTTGCGACCATCCCCGCGTCGCCGGGGCTCGAGCATGTGCCGACCATCGGCTTCATCGCCCACGTCGACACCTCGCCCGAGATGAGCGGCGCCAACGTCAAGCCGATCCTCCACCCGAACTACCAGGGCCAGGACATCGTGCTGCCCGACGACCCCACCGCCGTGCTCCGGCCGCCGGAGCACCCCTACCTGCTCGAGCACCTCGGCTGCGACATCATCACCGCCTCGGGCCTGTCGCTGCTCGGCGCCGACAACAAGGCCGGCGTCGCCGAAATCGTCGGGGCCGCGGAGTACCTGCTCGCCAACCCACAGGTCCGCCACGGGAGGATCCGCATCGCCTTCACGCCCGACGAGGAGATCGGCCGCGGCGCCGATCACTTCGACGTCGCGCGCTTCGGCGCCTACTGCGCCTACACCATGGACGGCAGCCGCAACGGAGAGCTCGAGATCGAGAGCTTCTCCGCCGACGCGATGACGGTCACCTTCCAGGGCTTCAACTGCCATCCGGGCTGGGCCAAGGACCGGATGATCAACAGCATCAAGATCGCGGCCGACTTCATCCATCGCCTGCCCCGGCATTCAGACTCACCCGAGACCACCGAGGACTTCGAGGGCTATGTCCACCCGAACGCCATGGAGGCCTCGGTGGACCGCACCACCGTGCGCTTCCTGATCCGCGACTTCGTTACCGCCAACCTCGCCGTCCGGGAGCAGGCCCTGCGCGAGCTCGCCGAGCAGACCGTGCGCGACTACCCCGGCGCCACCGTCACCACGAAGGTCACCGAGACCTACCGCAACATGCGCGAGGTGCTCGACCACACCCCCGACGTCGTCGAGAACGCTCGGGAGGCCCTGCGCCGCGCCGGCTTCGAGCCGACCGGGCAGGCCATCCGCGGCGGCACCGACGGCTCCCGCCTGTCGTTCATGGGCCTGCCGACACCCAACATCTTCGCCGGCGAGCAGGCCATCCACTCCCGGCTCGAGTGGGTCTCGACCTACGACATCCACAAGGCGGTCGAGGTGATCGTGCACCTCGCCCGCATCTTCGTCGAGCGCGCCTGAGGCGCTCCCTCTCCGACCCGCGTCACATCGCCGGCTCGCGACGCCACGCCGCGATGCGCTCCGCCCACAGGGCGACCTCGCCGCCGCCGTCGAGCGGAACCCAGGTCACCTGCGGCTGCGCCCTGAACCAGGTGAGCTGCCGCCGCGCGTAGTGCCGCGTGTCGCGGGCCAGCAGCTCGCCCCAGCCCTCCCCGAGCTCCCCCGACATCCTCTGCAGCGCGTGCCGGTAGCCGATCGCCCGCATCGGCTGCGCGTCGCTCGACACGCCCGCCGCGAGCAGCCCCTCGACCTCTGCGAGCAGCCCGGCCTCGACCATGCCCCGCGCCCGGGCGTCGATCCGCGCATGCAGCGCCTCCCGGTCGCCGTCGAGCACGAGCAGCATCGCCCGGTAGCGGTCCTCGCGCAGCCCATGCTCCGCATGCAGGTCGCTGCGCCGGCGCCCGGTGAGCGTCACGATCTCGAGCCCCCGGATCACCCGCACGCGGTCGCGCACATGGATGCTCGCGGCGTAGGCGGGGTCGAGCCCTGCCAGCCGCGCATGGAGCGCCTCGATACCGACCCGGGCCAGCTCCTCCCCGAGCGACGCCCGCAGCCCGGGGTCGGCAGCCGGCGCCTCCACCAGCCCGCGGAGCAGGCTTCGCAGGTAGAGCCCGGTGCCGCCGACGACGATCGGCAGCCGGCCGCGGTCCGAGATGCCGGCGATCGCCCGGTCGGCATCGGCCACGAACTCCGCCGCCGACCAGGTCTCGTGGGCCTCCCGCTCGTCGATGAGGTGGTGCCGCACCTGCGCCCGCTCCTCGCGCGACGGCTTGGCCGAGCCGATGTCGAACCCCCGGTAGACCTGCACGCTGTCGGCATTGACCAGCTCGCCGCCCAGCCGCTGCGCGAGCTCCATGGCAAGGCGCGACTTGCCCGAGGCCGTCGGCCCCGCCACCACCACGACAGAGGGTGCACTCATCGCCGGTCGAACCGCGACTCGATCTCCGCGAGGTTCATCCTGAACCAGACGGGGCGGCCGTGCGGGCAGTTGGCGCCAAAGTCGACCGCGTCGAGGTCGGCAAAGAGCTGCCGCACCTCGTCAGGCCCGAGCCCGTCGCCGGCCCGCACGCTGGCATGGCAGGCCATGCGCGACAGCACGGCGTTCCAGGCGTCGTCAACCCGCGATGTCTGCCCGGTCTCTGCCAGCTCGTCGACCGCATCGCGGATCAGCCGCTCGTGTCGCGCGCCCGCGAAGATCGCCGGCACCGCCTTGAGCGCGAAGTCGTTGCCGCCAAAGGGCTCCAGCTCAAAGCCAAGCCGCTCGAGGATGCCGAGCGACTCGTCGAGCACCGCCGCACGCACCGGGTCGAAGGTCAGCACCTGCGGCAGCAGCAGCGGCTGGATCGCCAGCTCGCGTCCGCGCCACGCCAGCCGCAACGCCTCGAAGGTGATGCGCTCGTGTGCGGCATGCTGGTCGACCACGACCAGGCCATCGCCATCGGCCGCCAGCAGGTAGGTCGCCCTGAAGGTCGCCAGGTAGTGGAGCCGGCTGAAGAAGCCGCGCGCGGGGGCCGTGCCCGGATCGCCCGGGCGAGGGACGGCGCGGGCGGGGGCTTCGGCGGCGCTGTGCGCCGCCGAAACCCCGCTCGGCGCCGTGACGCCCGGCACGCCGTAGCCACCCGCGCGCGGCGAGGCGCCGGCGGAGCCGGCGG
>JBILLP010000061.1:0-10633 GCA_044376025.1 Bradymonadia bacterium | reverse complement strand
GACGTCGGCGCCATCGTCGCCGGCGTCGAGCCCCGCATCGTCGCCTTCGGCCTCAACGGCGTCGGCTCCTACCTCTCGATGACCATCGTCGAACGCACCGACCCCGTCGACATCGCCCGGCTCATCAAGGGCATCGTCGGCGCCACCGGGGAGCTCGACCGCTTTCACCCGGTCGTGCAGCTCGCGCAGCTCGGCGCCGACTCGGTCGACCCACACAACTTCGCCGCGTCGTGGAAGGGCTGGCCCGGCAATCCCGGAGGCACGAGCATCCTGCTCACCAACGGCTACAACGACCACACCACGCCGCCGACCTCGATGAACGCCCTCGCCATCGCCGGCGACGTGCCGCCCCTCGACACCCCCGGCTGGGACCTAGACCCCTTCGACGTCTGGGACCGCTCGCCCGAGGCCACGCCGCTCTCGGGCAACCGTACCTCGCTCGACGGCTCGCCACGCACCGCCGGCATGTACATGGACCCCGACACCGGCCACTACACCATCTACGACGACGACGCGGTGCTCCAGGTGATGGAGGAATTCTGGCTGTCTGCCCTCGACGGCACCCCGACGATCGGCAGGCCCTGACTCAGCCGTCGGCGCTGCGCACCGCCGCGCGCCGGAGCCGGTCGCGCATGGCCCGGCCCAGCCCCGCGTCGGGGGGCAGCAGCACGTCGACCCGCGAAAGGCCGAGCGTGTCGAGGTGGTGCAGCGCTGCGAACAGGCGAGACGCCGCCACCTCGATCTGCCCCTCGGGAGACAGGCACTCGACGTGCCCCCAGCGCGACGCGCCCGCTGGCGCCGGACCCACACACACCAGCAGCCCCGCGTCGGGCGCGGGCCCGGGCAGCGCCGCCGCCGACTCCGACAGCCGGAGCGCCACCCGCGGCGCGTAGTGCCTGGCGAGCTGCCCCGGCGCGAGCGGTCGCTCGAGCACTCGGGCACCCTCGGACACGCGGCCGACCCGGGCCTCGATCGCCTCCATCGGCAGCGCGCCGTGCCGCAGGATCGTCGGCTCCCCGGTCTCGAAGCTCACCACCGTGCTCTCGAGCCCGCGCTCGCAGGCCCCCGCGTCGACCACCCAGCCGATCACGCCACCCAGCCCCGCCAGCACATGCTCCGCGGTCGTCGGCGACACCCCGCCAAAGGGGTTGGCGCTCGGCGCCGCGAGCCGGAGCCCCGACCGGCGCAGCAGCTCGCGCGCCACCGGGTGGGCCGGCACGCGGAGCGCCACGGTCGGCAGCCCCGCCGCAGCGAGGTCGGGGACAAGCGCCGTGCGCGGCACCACCAGCGTCAACGGGCCGGGCCAGAAGGCCTCCGCGAGCCGGACCGCCGCCTCCGGTGGCGCGTCTGAAAGCTCGAAGGCCGACTGCCTGTCGAGCGCATGCACGATCAGCGGATCGAAGCCCGGGCGGCCCTTGGCCGCGAAGATCGCCGCGACCGTAGCCGGGTCGAGCGCGTTGCCCGCGAGCCCGTAGACCGTCTCGGTGGGCATGCCGACCAGCTCTCCCCGCCGCAGCGCCGCCGCCGCGAGGTCGAGGTCGGCGTCAGAGGTCGTCAGGCGCCGAGCGGTCACGTCAGAAGTTCTTCTGCGCCGCGGCGCCAGCCGAACCCGACGCGGCGTTGTTGCCGTTGAGTCCACCCGCGCCGGCCGTGCCGACCGCCAGCGTGGCGCCTGTCAGCGTCGGCGCGCCGCCCGTGGCGTAGATCGCGTAGGCGTCCCCGCCTCGGCCACCGCCACCCGCGCCACCCGCACCGCCGTTGCCACCACGCCCGCCCGAGCCACCCGCGCCGACCTCGCCGGTGCAGGTCGTTCCGCCCGAGCCACCCGAGCCGCCCGTACCGCCACCGCCGCCGCCGCCGCCGCGTCCGCCCGTGCCGCCCGTGCCCGCCGTGATCGACGCATTCGTCACTTGAGCGCCAGTCGAGTTGACGAGGAAGAGGCCGAACGAGCCGCCACCGCCGCCGCCACCACCGCCGCCGGAGCCACCGCAGGCGCCACCGCCGCCACCGCCGCCGCCGTTGCCGGTGCCCGATGACGCACATGAGAAGACGCAGCCGTCGAGCCAGTTGCAGCCCTGGCCGCCGCCGCCGCCACCACCGCCGCCGCCGTGCCCGAAACTGCCGGCGCCACCGGCCGAGCCGCTCGCGGCGGTCCAGAAGTTCGAGACCACCGACGCGGTGGCGCCACCCGAGCCGGCCGAGCCGGCCGAGCCGGCCGACCCGACGATGCCAGGGGAGCCGCCACCGCCGCTGCCGCAGCCGCCGCCGCCGCCACTGCCGCCCGAGCCACCGCCCGAGCCGATCACCGCGCCCGCGGAGCCGCTCGAGCCGTTCGCCATCTGGTAACCGCCCACGCCACCCTGGCCGCCCGATGGCGCCGAGCAGGCCGAGGCACCCGCGCCGCCAGACCCTCCGCTGACCGCGGCGTTGCTGTCGCAGTTCCCGGCTCCGCCACCGTTGCCGGTCGAGCCGTTCGCGCCGGTCGAGCCGACGCTGCCGTTGGCCCCGGCCGTGCCCGACGCGGCGGTGATCGTCACGTTCGAGAGGCGGAGCCCGGTGCAGCCCACACAGTGCACACCATACGATGAACCGCCCGCGACCGTGCTCGCCGGGGCGGTGATCGTCAGGTACCGCCACTCGGTCGTCGCCGTGATGGCACTTCCGGAGACCGAGACCACATTGGCCACGGCCGCGTCGCTGTTGCGGATGGTGACCGTGTTGCTAGAGGCCCAGGCCCAGGTCGACGCGTCGAAGCCGCCGTAGAGGTTCACGCCGTTCGGTGCCGTGAAGCCGCCCGCGCGCTGGTAGGTCCCCGCGGCGATGGCGACGAAGGTCCGGGTCGAGGTCGTCAGCCCGAGCCCGGTCGACAGCGAGCAGACGCTCGTGGCCTTGGTCGTGCCGGCGTTGGCGTCGAGGCAGCCCGAACCGCCGACGAAGATGGTCTTCGAGACGATGCCGTCGAACTGGTCGCAGTCGCTGTCGAGGTTGTCGAACCACGACTCGGTCGCACCGGGGTTACGGGTGCTGGTGGTGTCGTCGCAGTCGGTCGTCGGCTCGGTCGACAGCGCCTCGCCCGACTCTGCGCAGGAGGCGTTCGGCGAGTCGACGGTGGCCGTCGCGTTCGGACGGTAGCCGTCGTTGTCGGCGTCGACGAAGCAGACCTCGGCGCCATCGCAGTTCTGGTCGACGCCGTCGCCCGTGAGCTCGCTCACGCCCGGGCGGATCGACGCCACGGTGTCGTTGCAGTCGGTGGTCGGGTCGCTCGCGAGCGCCTCGTTGGCGTCGCCGCAGTCGGTGTCCGATGAGCCTGTCGTCGAGGTCGCGTCGGGCCGGTAGCCGTCATTGTCGGCGTCGGTGAAGCAGAGCTCGCTGCCATCGCAGTTCTGATCGACGCTGTCGCCTGCCACCTCCGGCACGCCGGGGCGGATCGCCGCGATCGTGTCGTTGCAGTCGGTGGTCGGCTCGGTCGACAGCGCCTCGCCGGCATCGCTGCAGTCGCCGTCGCCCGACGCGACGGTCGCCGTCGCGTTGGGGCGGTAGCCGTCGTCGTCGGCGTCGGCGAAGCAGAGCTCGGTACCACTGCAGTCGCTGTCGATGCCGTCGCCGGTCAGGTCGGGCGCGCCGGGGAAGATCGCCGCGGCGTTGTCGTTGCAGTCGCCGCTCGCGTCGCTCGACGTCGCCTCGGTCGAGTCGGCGCAGTCGGTGTCGGCGGAGTCGAGGGCCGAGTCGGTGCGGTAGCCGTCGTTGTCACGGTCGGCGTAGCAGCGCTCGCGCCCGTCGCAGTTGGCGTCGACCTCGTCGCCCACCGTCTCGGTCGCCGCCGGGTTGATCGACGCGTCGGCGTCGTTGCAGTCGTTGCCCGGCACCGACGCGGCGGCCTCGCCCGACGCATCGCATCGCAGATCGGTCGACAGCCGCGTCGAGCCGGTGCGGTAGCCGTCGTCGTCGCTGTCGACGAAGCAGATCTCGCGCCCGTCGCAGTTGACGTCGACCTCGTCGCCCGCCGTCTCGGTCGCCGCCGGGTTGATCGAGGCGCTGGTGTCGGCGCAGTCGTTGCCCGGCGTGGCGCTGTCGCCCTCGCCCGGGTCGGCGCAGTCGCTGTCGGTGGAGTCGACGATCACGTCGGTGCGGTACCCATCGTTGTCGCCGTCGGCGAAGCAGAGCTCGGCGCCGTCGCAGTCGTAGTCGACCTCGTCGGCGACGGTCTCGACCGCGCCCGGGCGAATGTCCGCGGTGGTGTCGTTGCAGTCGCCCGCCGGCTCCGAAGACAGCGCCTCGCCCGACGCCGCGCAGCCGACGCTGCCGACGAAGGTCTCGGTGGTGCGGTAGCCGTCGTTGTCGCGGTCGCGGTAGCAGAGCTCGCTGCCGTCGCACGACTGGTCGATGCCGTCGCCGAGCACCTCGGGAGCACCCGGGTAGACGGTCGCGTCGAGGTTGTTGCAGTCGCCGGTCGGCAGCGACGCGAGCGCCTCGCCCGACTCGGCGCAGCTGAGGTTGGGTGACGCGACCGTCTCGCCCGTGCGGTAGCCGTCGCCGTCGGGGTTGGCGTAGCAGAGCTCGGCGCCGTCGCAGTCCTGGTCGACCTGATCGCCCGCGAACTCGGCGGCGGCGGGGTTGATCGCGACGTTGGTGTCGGCGCAGTCCCCGGCCGGATCGGCCGAGGTCGCCTCTGCGGTGTCGTTGCAGTCGGTGTCGGCAGAGGTGAGCGTCGCCAGCGTGCGGTAGCCGTCGTTGTCGCGGTCGGCGAAGCAGGTCTCGGTGCCGTTGCAGTCCTGGTCGACGTTGTCACCGGCCAGCTCGGTCGCGCCCGGGTTGATCGCGGGGTTGGCGTCGGCGCAGTCGCCCGACGGCATCGACACGGTCGCCTCGGTGCCATCGGCGCAGTCGGCATCCGAGGACGGCTGCGTGACGGCGGTCCGGTACCTGTCACCGTCGCCGTCGGTGAAACAGACCTCGCGGCCGTCGCAGTCCTGGTCGACCTGGTCGCCCGCAAGCTCGGTCGCCGAGGGGTTGATCGCGGCGTTCGTGTCGTCACAGTCGGTGGCGGGCTGGGTCGCCTCGCCTTCGCCGGCGTCGCGGCAGTCGGTGTCGGTCGAGCCCACGGTGCCGGTCGTGCGGAAGTTGTCATCGTCGGCGTCGACGTAGCAGAGCTCCTGCCGGTCGCAGTCCTGGTCGACGTTGTCGCCGGCGAGCTCGGTCGCGCCCGGGTTGATCGCCGCGACGGTGTCGTCGCAGTCGCCGTCGGGGTCGGTGGCCAGCGCCTCGCCGGAGCCCGCGCACCCCACCGTGCCGACGAAGGTCTCGCCGGTGCGGAAGCCATCGTTGTCGCGGTCGCGGTAGCAGAGCTCGCTGCCGTCACACGACTGATCGATGCCGTCGCCGAGCACCTCGGGAGCGCCCGGGTAGATGGTGGCGTCGCTGTTGTTGCAGTCGCCGGTCGGCAGCGTCGCGAGCGCCTCGCCCGACTCGGCGCAGCTGAGGTTGGGTGACGCGACCGTCTCGCCCGTGCGGTAGCCGTCGCCGTCGGGGTTGGCGAAGCAAAGCTCGGCTCCGTCGCAGTCCTGGTCGACCTGGTCGCCAGCCACCTCTTCGGCCGCAGGGTTGATCGCGGCGTTGGTGTCGGCGCAGTCGCCGTCGGGGTCGCTGGCCGTGGCCTCTGCGGTGTCGTTGCAGTCGGCGTCGGCAGAGGTGAATGTGGCCGGAGTGCGGTAGCCGTCGTTGTCGCGGTCGGCGAAGCAGTTCTCGGTGCCGTTGCAGTCCTGGTCGACGTTGTCGCCCACGAGCTCGGTCGCGCCCGGGTTGATCGCAGGGTTGGCGTCGGCGCAGTCGCTGGCCGGCATCGACGCCGGCGCCTCGGTGCCATCGGCACAGTCAGCGTCGGTCGAGGGCTGCGTGACCGACGTGCGGTAGTCGTCGCCGTCGCCGTCGGTGAAGCAGACCTCGCGCCCGTCGCAGTTCTCGTCGACCTCGTTGCCGGTGATCTCCGTGGCTCCCGGCCGGACCGACGCGCGGGTATCGTCGCAGTCGGGCGACGGCAGCGTCAGCGACGCCTCGCCCGCGTCGGAGCAGTCGGTGTCGGTCGAGGCGATCGAGCTGGTCGTCCGGTAGCCATCGGCGTCGGCGTCGGCGAAGCAGAGCTCGGTGCCGTCGCACGACTCATCGAACCCGTTGCCGACGATCTCGTCTGCCCCCGGGTAGGCAGCGGCGTTGGTGTCAGCGCAGTCACCCGACGGGTCACCCGCGAGCGCCTCGCCCGAGGCGGTGCAGGTCGAGCCGGCCGAGGTGAAGATCTCGCCGGTGCGGTAGCCGTCGTTGTCGCGGTCACGGTAGCAGTCCTCGCGCCCGTCGCAGTTCTGGTCGACGGCGTCGCCGGCGAGCTCGCTCGCCGTCGGGAAGATCGCGGGGTTGGTGTCGGCACAGTCTCCCGCGGGCAGGCTCGCGGTCGCCTCGCCGGGATCGTTGCAGTCGAAGTCGGCCGAGGCGAAGGTCGCGGTCGTCCGGTACCCGTCGGCGTCGGCGTCGGCGTAGCACTGCTCCGCGCCGTCGCAGTCCTGGTCGACGCCGTCACCGACCAGCTCGGTCGCGCCGGGCCGGATCGCCGCGTTGGTGTCGGCGCAATCGCCCGCGGCGTCGGTCAGGCGACCTTCGCCGGCATCAAGGCAGTCGACGTCGGTCGACGCCACGGTCGCCTCGGTGCGCACCCCGTCATCGTCCGCGTCGACGTAGCAGGTCTCCGCCCCGCTGCAGTCCTGGTCGATGCCATCGCCGACGACCTCGGCAAAGCCCGGTGCCACCGTCGCATCGGTGTCGCTGCAGTCACCGGCCGGGTCCGCGGCGAGCCCCTCGCCGTCGTCGTCGCAGTCGGCGTCGGCAGAGGCGAACGACTCGGTGGTGCGGACACCGTCATTGTCGCGGTCACGGAAGCAGAGCTCGGTGCCGTCGCACGACACATCGATGTTGTCGCCGGCCGTCTCTGCCGCCCCGGGGAACGAAGCAGGGTTGGCATCATCGCAGTCGCCGGCCGGCAGAATCGACCGGGCCTCACCGGCATCCACACAGTCGAGGTCGGCCGACGCCACGGTGCGCGTCGTGCGGAACCCGTCGGCATCGGCGTCCGTGAAGCAGATCTCCGCGCCGTCGCAGTCCTCATCGATCTCGGTTCCAGGCAGCTCTGGCGCGCCCGGGTAGGCCACGGCGCTGGTATCGAGGCAGTCGCCCTCAGGCACACTCGCGGCCGCCTCACCGACGTCGGCGCAGTCGGCATCGGCAGAGGCGAAGGTCTCTGCCGTGCGGTAGCCGTCGGCGTCGCGGTCACGGTAGCAGAGCTCGCCGCCGTTGCAGTCCTGGTCGATGCCGTCGCCGGCACGCTCGGTCGCGCCGGGCCGGATCGAGGCGTCGGTATCGACGCAGTCGCCCGTCGGCTCGCTGCCGGCCGCCTCGCCGGCGTCGGAGCAGTCCCCGTCGGCCGAGGCGACCGTGGCCGTCGTGCGGTAGCCGTCGTCATCGGCATCGGCGAAGCAGAGCTCGGCTCCGTCGCAGTCCTGGTCGACGAGGTCGCCGGCACGCTCGGTCGCGCCCGGGTAGATCGCAGCGGCGTTGTCGTTGCAGTCGCCAGCCGGAACGTCCGCGCCGGCCTCCGAGGTGTCGAGGCAGTCGCGGTCGGCAGAGGCCACCGTCAGCTCGGTTCGGTAGCCGTCACCGTCGCGGTCGGCGAAGCAGAGCTCGCGGCCGTTGCAGTCCTCATCGACCTGGTTGCCGACCACCTCGGTCGCACCGGGGTAGATGGTCGCAGCAGCGTCGTCGCAGTCGTTCGACGAGGCCACGAACCCGTCAGGCCGCGCACACGCACGCGTCGACGAGGCGCCATCGCCGAATCCGTCACCGTCGGCATCCCGGTACCACAGCAGCGCATCGGTCGCGTCTGCCTCGTCGACATCGCCGCGACAGTCGTTGTCGAGCCCGTCGCAGCGCTCGGGCGCGCCGGGGTAGGCCGCCGCCGACAGGTCGTTGCAGTCCCTGCTGTCAGCCACAAACCCGCTCGGCACGGTACAGGCATTCTGCGAGACGGCCGGATTGCCGAAGTTGTCGCCATCGGCATCTCGGTACCAGGTCGAGGCATCGACCGATGTGTCGGGATCGGCGATCGTGTCGCAGTCGTTGTCCCGCCGGTCACACAGCTCCGGTGCGCCCGGGTACACGTTCGCCCGGGCGTCGTCGCAGTCGGTCGACGACGGCACATAGCCCTCGGGCTGCACACAGGCGACCACACGCCGCGCCAGGTTGCCGAAGCCGTCGAGGTCGCCGTCGGCGAACCAGGCCGGCGCATCGACCGCAGAATTCTCGTCGACCGACCCGTCACAGTCGTCGTCGAGGCCGTTGCAGAGCTCTGAGGCCGATGGTGAGACCGCGGCACGGCTGTCGTCGCAGTCGCTCCGGTTGGTCGCGTGCCCCGACGGCAACACACAGGCCAGCCGAGGCCGCGAGGCGTCTCCAAAGCCGTCGCCGTCAGCATCGACATAGTAGGTTCGCGCATCGAGCGCGTCGTCTGGGTCGACCGCGCCGTCACAGTCGTTGTCGCGCCCGTCGCAGACCTCCTCGCCCCCCGGGAAATCAGCCGCTTGCTGGTCGTTGCAGTCGGTGTTGTCGGTCACGTACCCGGGCGGCCGCGCACAGGCGGGCGTCGAGATCGACGGATCTCCGAACCCGTCGCCGTCGTCGTCGACGTAGAAGGTCGTCGCATCGAACGAGCTGTTGTCGTCGATCACGCGGTTGCAGTCATTGTCGAGCCCGTCGCAAAGCTCCGCGTTGCCCGGACGCACCGCGGCCCGCGTGTCGTCGCAGTCGGTCGCATCGCGCACGAACCCGTCGGGCAGCGCGCAGGCGCGGGTCGGGGTGAAGGGGTCTCCGAACCCGTCGCCGTCGAGGTCGGGGTAGAAGGTCGCCGCATCGACCGCTGTCGCCTCATCGACGGTACCATCGCAGTTGTTGTCGGCCCCGTCGCACCGCTCGGTCGCCCCGGGGAAGATCGCGCCAAACCCGTCGGCGCAGTCCGACGCGTCGGCGACGTGGCCCCTCGGCTGCACACACGAGCGGGTCGGCGCGGCGAGGTCGCCGAACCCGTCGCCGTCGCCATCGCGGTACCAGGTCGTCGCGTCGATCGCCGTCGGCTCGTCGAACTCGCCGTTGCAGTTGTTGTCCTCGGTGTCGCACCGCTCGAGGGCGGCCGGGTTGATCGCGGCGTTGCCGTCGCGGCAGTCGGTGCCGGCGGCGACAAATCCCACCGGCTGCGTGCACGACCGCGTGGTCACCAGCGGGTCGCCGTAGCCGTCGCGGTCGGCATCGGCGTACCATGTCCGCGCGTCGGAGGCAGACGCCTCGTCGACCGCGCCGTCACAGTTGTCATCAATCGTGTTGCAGCGCTCGGGAGCGCCCGGGTAGGCGAGCGCCTCGTTGTCGATGCAGTCGCCCGTGGCGACTTCGCCGCTCGCCTCGCCATCGTCGTCACAGTCGGCGTCTGACGAGGCCAGCGTGGCGCCCGACGACGAACGGTAGCCGTCGTTGTCGGCATCGACGAAGCAGAGTTCGGTGCCGGTGCAGTCGCTGTCGATGCCGTCTCCGACCACCTCGGTCGCGGTCGGCCTGATGCCGGCGCTGGCGTCGTCGCAGTCGAGCGTGTTGTCGACAAACCCCGGCGGCGGCGCACAGGCCGGGACCGAGCCACGGGAGAGGTCGGGGTCGCCGTAGCCGTCGCCGTCGGCATCGACCGGGAACGCCCTGAAGGTGATCTCCTCATCGACCTCGCCGTCGCAGTCGTTGTCCCGGGCATCGCAGCGCTCCTCGGCACCCGGTCGGTTGTCGGCGCTCGTGTCGTCGCAGTCGGTGTCGTCGAAGACGTAGCCGGTCGGCAGCGAGCACGCGGTGAAGGGGCTGCCGGGGTCGCCGAACCCGTCGCGGTCCGCATCGGCGTAGCCGGTCACCGCATCGCTGGAGTCCTCATCGACCTCGCCGTCGCAGTCGTTGTCGGCGCGATCGCAGCGCTCGGCTGTCGGGGTCGTCGTCGACCGGCACAGCAGCCCACCGGCCTCGCAGGCGGTGCGGCCCGCGCCGCAGGCGCCGGGTTCGCCGGTGTCGCAGTCGGTGTCGTCGTCGACGACGGCGTCGTCGACCCGCGTGTTGCAGTTGTTGTCGATGCCGTCGCAGACCTCGTCGACGCCGGGGTGCACGTCGGGGTTGGTGTCGTCGCAGTCCACGCCGAGGCAGTTCGGCCCGAGGCCATAGCCGTCACCGTCCTCGTCGAGGCAGATCCGGTCGGGCACGCAGAGGCGTCGCGAATCCGCGCCGCCTGAGGTCACCAGCACGCAGTCGAACGCCTCGGGGCAGTCCCCGTCATCGGCACAATTCTCGGCGCAGAGCCCCTGGTCCGACCCCGGGACAAGGTCGACGCACTCCCCGAAGGCGCAGTCCTCGTCGACGAGGCAGGGCTGCCCCAGCTCGGCGCCGGAGCCATCCGGCTCGACATCCTCGACCGTGTCGGAGACGTCGGTGCCCGTGTCCGGAGCATCGTCGCCCAGGTCGCCCGCGTCGCCGGAGCTGACGTCCGCATCGCCCGACGACCCCGAGGCGTCGTCCTGCT
>JBILLP010000460.1:0-3399 GCA_044376025.1 Bradymonadia bacterium | reverse complement strand
CGCCGGCTCATCATGACGGCGGCGCCGACCAAGAGCGCGGACAGCGCCGCGGGGACGGGCGTCAAGAAGAGCACCATCGCGACCGCCGTGAGGATGAGGGCCTTGGACCGCTCTCCGCGCGTCTCCTCGGCGGTGAGGCCGAAGCGGGCGGCTGCGGGCGGGAGCGCCGTCGAGGCGTCTGGCGGCTCATCGTTCGCCGGGGTGACCTCGACCCGAGCACGCAGCATCAGGTAGAGCAGGCCGAGGCTGCCGAGCACGGGCACCGCGGCGACGGCCATGAAGGTCGCGAACCGCAGCGAGCAGGCCTGCGCGATCAGGATGTTCTGCGGGTTGCCGATCGGGGTGAGCGCTCCGCCGATGTTCGACGCCGCGGCGATGGCGATCAAGAAGGGGACCGGGTTGGTCCGCCGGCGCAGCATCGCGGCGGTCACGACCGGGGTCACCGCGACGCAGACGACGTCGTTCGTCAGCAGCGCCGCCAGCGCCGCGCAGGTGGCGATCAGCCCTGCCAGCAGGTGGTTCAGGTTGCCGATGGCCGCGAGCCGCTGCGTGATCGCGTCATAGAGGCCCGACAGCTCGTACTGGGCCGACAGCAGCATCAGCCCGAAGAGGATCGCCAGCGTGGCGCCGTCGATCGAGGCCTGCGCCTCTGCGCCGGTGAGCAGCCCGGTCACGAGCATCGCCGCCGCCCCGACCACGACGAAGCCGGTGCGCTCGAGCGCCAGGCCCGGCATGCGGCCCGCCGCGAGGCCGACGTAGACGGCGATGAAGATGACGAGGGCGGCGATCTGCACGCGAGGGGAGCCTGCCTGACGTCGGTGGGAGGGCGAGGGAGCATGCACCGGTGGGCGAGCCGGGGCAACAACCGGGGGGCCGCTGCGGGTGAAAAACCGGCATTTTGTGGGTCGTCATGCCCAGATGGCCGGGGGGCGGGGTTGGGCGTCACGGCCGATTCGCCTAGCGCGACGCCCCCGTCTGTCGGGCGCGGCGTGGCAGTCGACCAGGCCCGCGCGCCACGACGCTCCCCTGCCAGAGTCCGCCATGCAGCCCGATACGATCCTCTGGTCCGTCTTCGGCGTCGTCGTCGTCGCCGTGCTTGTCATCGACATGTTCGTGCTCAGCCGGGGCGGCCGAGAGATGACGATGGCCCGGGCAGCGCGCTGGTCGGCGGTCTGGGTCAGCCTGGCGCTGGGGTTCAACGTGCTCGTCGGCGTGCTGCGCGGGTGGGATAGCGCCGCGCAGTTCTTCACAGCCTACCTGATCGAGGAGTCGCTCTCGGTCGACAACCTGTTCGTTTTCTTGGCGGTGTTCCGTTACTTTGCTGTACCGCCAAAGCTGCAGCACCGCGTGCTGTTCTGGGGAATCCTCTGCGCGATGCTCATGCGCGCGGGCTTCCTGGTCGCGGGTACCGCGCTCATCAGCCGCTTCGACTGGATGATGTACGTCTTCGGCATCATCCTGCTCGCCTCGGGCGCCAAGCTCTTCGGTGCCTCGAACGAGGCGCTCAACCCCGGCGACAGCGCCGCGCTACGCATCGCGCGCCGCTTCATGCGGACCAGCGAGGAGTTCGACGGCGAGAAGTTCATCACCCGCATCAACGGGCGCCTGCACGCCACACCGCTGCTGCTCACGCTCGTCGTCATCGAGCTCACCGACGTGCTCTTTGCGGTCGACTCCGTTCCGGCCGTCCTCGGCATCTCGCACGACCTCTTCATCGTCTACACCTCGAACATCTTCGCGATCCTGGGTCTACGCTCGATGTACTTCCTGCTGCAGGGGGCGATGGACAAGTTCCACCTGCTCGGCAAGGGGCTGGCGCTGATCCTGACCTTCATCGGCGCCAAGATGCTCGGCCACGCGGTCGTGCACGTGCCCATCTTCTTGTCGCTCACCGTGGTGCTCGGCATCCTGGTCGGGTCGATCGCGCTGTCGCTGATCCTGCCGCCGAAGGCCCACCCGGTGGAGCCGGACGCCCGCTGACGCGGCACGTCGAGCGGATCCCGCGGTTCAGCCGCCAAGCAGCCGCAGCGTCTCGCTGGCCGTCGAGAGCGTCGCGGGCGCGAGCACGCCGCGAGCCTGGGCGTGGGCCCGATCGAGCCTGACGACGGTCGCGCGGATGTCGAGCGCATCGAAGCTCGCCTGGAGCGCCGCGAGCTGCCACAGCGTGTCGAGCGTGAGCCAGAGCCGCCTGCGCTCGACCTGCCGGGGTGTCGCCGCCAGCGGCGAGGCCCGCTCGAGCAGCACGGCCTGTGTGCCGAGCCGGCGCAGGAGCTGCTCGAGGCTCATCGAGGCCCTGGTGGCCCGCGTCTGCTGTTCGGCAGCGCGCAGCCCCGGGATCACCCGGTCGAGCGCCTCGAGCGCGCGGGTGGCACGGCCAGGCCGTGGCGCCACCGCCGCGAGGCGCTCGCGAAGCCACTGCGACGCGAGCACCAGCGTGGCGACCGCGTCGGGATGCGCCACCCCCTGGGGTCGGCCGCGCAGCGTCCACGCCACCCTGCGGCGCAGGTGCCAGGCCTCGACCGACAGCCATCGCGCCTCCTGGGGTATCGCCTGCCGGGCGGCCTCCGCGCGCTCCGCGAGCTCCACGGACTCCTCCGCAAGCCGCCGCCACTCCGTCACGAGCGTCTCGGCAGACCCCGCCGTCGCGGCGCGTCCGGCCAGCAGGGTGGCGCGCGAAACCGCCCGCTCGCCGAGGTCTCGCAGGCTCCTGACGTCAGAGGCCGCCAGCGGGCTCCTGACGAGCGTTGTGCGGACCAGCAGCCGGCTCATCAGCAGCGCGCGGCCCTCGAGCGCCAGCGCCAACCGCGAGCCCGACCCGGGCAGCGACTCGCGATCGGCGCGCGTGAGCCGGGGCACGAGCAGCTTCGGGCGTGGAGCATCGCTCACGCCGCACCGGGCCGCGGCCTCGCGCCGCGTCGCCGCGCCGCATCGGCCGCCGCATGCAGCCGGGGCGCCACCAGTCCGTGCACCGCGTTCATGCGGTCGAGCAGCTCGGTCGACATCGGGTCGCCGCGCCGAATCCGCCGGTAGATGTCATCGAGCGCGTCCGCGACCTCGGGCTCGACGCCCTCGGGCACGCTCCGGTCCTGTGTGGCGAGCTGCGTCCGCACGGCCGGGTCGACCGCCGCCGCCGCGAGCGCCGCATCGCCGGCGCCGAGCCACGAGATGACCTGTGGCACGGTCGAGTCCGGGGCCGCTGCGACGGCGTCGTAGCTGACCAGCAGCAGCGGGTAGCGCCGATACGCGGCGTCCCTGACCACGTTGTAGTTCTCGGACCACCAGCGCAGGTGCGGCGGCAGCAGCGGCTCAGCGGCGGCTACCGGCTCGCGCTCGCCGCGGTCGAGGTCGCGGAGCCGGGCGAGCGAAGGCACGAACTCACGCCAGTTCCGTACGGTGCAG
>JBILLP010000060.1:0-10674 GCA_044376025.1 Bradymonadia bacterium | reverse complement strand
ATCGCCAACGACCGTGAATCGGTGCCCTTCTGGCGTGAAGGCCGGTACGTGGCGGTGCAAGAAGGCATGTACGAGCTGAGCCTGGGCGAGTCGACGCCGCTGCCTGCAAGCTTCGAGGGGCGCACCGTCGCCATCCGTACGACCCTCGGGTCCGATCAACCCGAGGGTCCGCCGGTCATGTGGGTCGTCTCGGCTCCACCGACGCGGCCCGACGGCGGTCTGCCGCCCGACCTCCGCGGGCGCAGCTTCGTCGACGTCGCCGACCGCGCCATCGAGGCTGATCGCGCGATTGTCGCTGAGAACTGCCTCTCGCTCGGTGGCAAGCCGGCGGCTGAGCTCGACAAGTCGGCAGAGTTCAACCGGCTCCTGTCCGAGATCCGCGCGGAGATTCGCGACAAGGGCGGCGCCAAGCTCAGCGCGGAGACCCAGGTCCTCGAGAGGGCCGGCGGCCCCGGGGGCAACCCCTACCAGCGCCAGTGCCCACCCAACCACGTGGTCACCGGCTTCAGGGGCGGCATGGGCAACTTCCTCGACTCGATCGAGATCGTCTGCTCACCGATCGAGTAACCGCCGCATCCACTTCGGGTCGCCGGGTGGCGACCCTCATCCCACAGGTCATCCATGAGACTGTCTGCGCTGCTCCTTGCCTCGAGCTTCTCCCTGGTCGCATGCGCCAAGGCGGAGGCCCCCGCCGCACCCGCTGCCGCCGCACCCGCTGCCGCCGCACCCGCAGCGCCGCCCGCACCCGCTGCCGAGAAGGCGACGCCCCCTGTGCCCCCCAAGCTTGCGGAGGCCCCCGCCGCACCCGCTGCCGCCGCCGAAGGCAGCGGCGCCGTTCCGCCGCTGGGCAGCGAGTCGGCAGCACAGATCCTGGGCGCCGTGGCCGGCACGGGTGAACTTCGCGCCACCTTCGTGACCTCGCTCGGCAGCATCGACTGCAAGCTGTTCGAGAAGGAGGTGCCCAACACGGTCGCCAACTTCGTCGGGCTCGCCAACGGAACCAAGACCTTCGTTGACCCGCGCAGCGGGCAGACGCGCCGCACGAAGTTCTATGACGGCCTCATCTTCCACCGCGTGATCCCCGGCTTCATGATCCAGGGCGGTGACCCGCTCGGTCGTGGCGTCGGTGGGCCGGGCTACAAGTTCGCCGACGAGTTCAACCCCTCGCTCCGGCACTCCAAGCCCGGCATCCTCTCGATGGCGAACGCGGGCCCCGGCACCAACGGCTCGCAGTTCTTTATCACCGACGCGCCGACGCCTCATCTCGACAACCGCCACTCGGTCTTTGGCGAGTGCCAGAACACCGACGTGGTCAGCAAGATCGCGAACGTCCCGACGGGCCCGGCGAACCGCCCCCTCCAGGAGGTCGTGATCGAGCGGGTGGAGATCTCCCGCAAGTAATCCGTACCCGCGAAGGCGCCGGCTACGTCTTGGGTGCCCGGGTCGAGCGGGAACGCGCCTTCTTGGGTCCGTCTGTCACCGGCGTCTTGGACTTCGCACCCGCCTTCGCCGGCGACGTTGCCTTTCGCCTCGGAGCCGAGGACCGCTCTGTTTCGGGCGCTGCAGCCGGCGCCGTGTTTGTCGGGCCAGCGGCACGCCGGCCCCTGCCGAGCAGGCGGTCGGCCAGCTCTTGGGCGCCTGCGCGGATCGCCTCGTCGAGCGCACCCAGCTCAGACGGCTCATCGGGGGCGGAGGGCGGCTCGTCGGGGTTCGAGACAACCCGGACCTTCGAGGACACGCTGGGCTTGAGCGCCTGTTCGTTCGGCACGAAGCGGACCTCGGTGCGGATCTCGAACGAGAGCTTCGTCAGGATCCGGGCAACCTCATCGCCGACGTTGGCTGACTCCAGGAACTCCCTGAACTCCCGCGCGGCCACCCTCACCACCTCGCGCTTGGTGTGCTCCGCCACCTGCACGAGGTAGGTCACCGCCTCTCGGGGCAGCTTCATCTCGCCCATGACGTTGCGAATCACCTCGTCGCGGAGACCCGAGCCAGGCCCGGAGCCCACGGTTCGACGAAGCATACCCGGGATGATGGACTCCAGCCGGTTCCGGATTCCGAAGACGTCGTCGAGCCCTTCGGGCGGTTCAGGGGGTCGAGGTCGCGCGGGATCCGACATGTCCAGCCTCACCGGGCTTGTCCGCGTGCCATGCGGCCGAGGAATGCGTTGAGCGGAGCGATCGTCACGGGGTCGCCGCCGAGGTCGACGTAGACCCTGGCGAAGTAGCGGGCACCCTCGAAGTCGCCGGCGAGCCGGAGCGCCTCGGCCGCGATCGCGTAGGACTCGAGCGTCGTCGGATCGCTGCCAACCACCTGCATCGCCGCGAGGACCGCCGTGTCGGGCCGCCCCTCGAAGCGTGCTGACAGCGCGGCGCCGCGCGAGGTGGACTCCGCGGCAAGTGTCGCGCCGGTGCGAATCGCCAGGAGCCACTCACCCCGGGACGCCAGGCGGTCGAACTCCGCCGCGCGCTCTGCCTCGCTGCCAAGGGTTGCGGCAGGGTCGAGCGCGCTTGCCAGCTGCGCTTGGGCTCGCGGCGTGACGCGGGCGATCAGTGCGTCGATGCCGGTGAAGGAGGCGTCGAGCGCCTTCACGCGCTGAAGCGCACTGAGCGAGCCGACCATGTCGCCCGAGATCGCCCGGGCAACCCCGAGCTTGTACCAGGCCGCGACGGAGGTCGGGTCGGTCCGGGTCGCGGCATCGTAGGCGGCAACGGCACCGTACCAGTCGTTCTGCGAGGCATGGTCGTCGCCCGCCCCGAGGGCGAGTGCGCTGGCGTTCGGGTCGGTGGTGGCCGCAACCGGCTCCGCGGCCGGGAGCTGACTGGCATCCGGCCCGATTGCCGGAGCGGTCACAGGCGCGGGCGTTGCCACAGGTGCCGGCGTTGCCACAGGTGCCGGCGTTGCCACAGGCGCCGGCGCTGCCACGGGTGCCGACGTTGCCGCGGGCGCGGGTGTTGCCACAGGCGCCGGCGAGACCGGTTCATCGACCGGTTCGAACTGGGCGTGTGCCGGAGCAGCCGAGACCGCCAGGAGCAGCCCCGACAGAAGCGCGATGCGGTGTGATGGGCTCAAGCGGGAACCTCGAGAGGGAGAGAAGCCGCTCTGGCACAAGGCACGGGCGAATTCAAACCCCAAGTCGCGCAGCGAGGCTCATCAAAAGGGCTCGGCGAGCACAAGCGTCTGGTCGCGGCCTGGCCCGACGGACACCACATCGATCGGGACTTCGCACAGCTTCGAGAGCCGTTCAAGGAACCGCCTCGTCGACTTCGGGAGGTCCGCGAGCGACCGGGCGCCGGTGAGGTCCTCATCCCAGCCGGGGAGGACCTCATAGACCGGACGGACACGTTCAAGCGTGATGGCGTCGGCATCGGCGCGCTGGAGTCGCCTGCCATCGAGCTCGTACTCGACGCAGATGTGGACGTCGCCGAGCCCCGAGAGCACGTCGAGCTTGGTGACGGCGAGCCCGGTGAAGCCGTTGATCATATGGGCGTAGCGAACCGCAGGGACATCGAACCAGCCACAGCGCCGCGGCCGTCCGGTGGTGGCCCCGAACTCGTGTCCAGCGCGCCGAAGCACCTCACCCTCGGTGCCGTGCAGCTCGGTCGGAAAGGGGCCCGAGCCGACGCGCGTCGCGTAGGCCTTGCAGATGCCCAGCACCCGCTCGATGGCCTGCGGCGGGACGCCCACGCCGATGCCGACACCGGCCGACGTCGTGTGGCTCGACGTGACGAACGGGTAGGTGCCGTGCCCCACGTCGAGCATCGTCCCCTGTGCGCCCTCAAACAGGATGTTCTGCTTCTGCTGCCAGGCCGCGTTGACGAGGGTCCGCGCGTCGGCGACGTGCGGGGCAAGCCTGGCTGCCGCGCGGGCCAACCCCGCGGCGACCTCCGCCGGCTCAAACGTCGGGGCACCGAGCCACGAGAGCATGACGTTGCGCTCCAGCAGCGCCACCTCGAGCCGGTCCCGCAGCCGCGCCGGTTCGAGGAGGTCACGCATCCGGACCCCGCGACGCCCCACCATGTCCTCGTAGGCCGGTCCAATCCCGCGCCCGGTGGTGCCGATACGCGCATCGCCGCTGAGCTTCTCGCGGGCGACGTCGATGGCGCGGTGGTAGGGGAGGATCACGTGGGCGTCGGCGTCGATCACCAGCCGCTCTGGCGTGAGCTCGATGCCGCGGGACGCCAGCGCGTCGAGCTCCCCGACGAGAACGTCGGGGTCGACCACCACGCCACGACCGATGACGCAGCGCTTGCCCTCGTGAAGAACGCCCGAGGGGAGCACGTGCAGCACGGTCTTCTCGGGCCCGTTGCCTCGGTCGACCACGAGCGTGTGGCCCGCGTTGTTGCCGCCCTGGTACCGGACCACGAGATCCGCCCGCTCTGCAAACAGGTCGACGACCTTGCCCTTGCCCTCGTCGCCCCACTGGGCGCCAACCACCACACAGGTCGCCATCGATTGCCTCCGATCCGGTTCGCCGCGCTACGGATTGTACTGACGGATGGGTGACCGCTGCATCGCGCCCGCCATCGCCGCGACCGCGGCGGCAGCCGCCGCCCCGGGCTGGAGCGGACGCCCCTGGTCGATCAGCGCGAGCTCGAGCGCCGTGACGCTGGCGATCACGTCGACCGCATCGACGGCTCCGAGGTGACCGATCCGGATCACCCTGCCCTTCATCGCGTCCTGGCCGCCGGTGACGGTGATACCGTACCGGCTTCGCATGGTGTCGATCACCCGGGCCGCGGCCACGCCATCGGGGACCGCGATGCTCGTCAGGGCCGGAGAAGGCGACGGCGCAAAGAGCTCCAGGCCACAGGCCCGCACGCCGGCGATCGTTCCGGCCGACAGCGCACGCTGGTGCTCGAACAGCGCCTCGCGTCCGAACGCCATCCATCGGGTCATCACCTCGTCGAGGGCCAGCACCAGCGGCACCGAAGGCGTGAACGCGGAGTCGCCGCCAGAGAACTGCTTCCGCTCCCCTCGCAGGTCGAGCGAGAGGTTCACCGTAGAACCGGGCCGGTCCATCCAGTCCTGCACCTTCGGTGCGAACCCGACCATCGCGCCGCCGGGCGGAACGCCGAACGACTTCTGCGTTCCGCTGACGAGCACGTCGATGCCGTCCCGGCGCATCGACAGGTCAACGCATCCGACCGCCGTGATGCCATCGACGATGACGAGCCCCCCGGGACAGCGACGCCTGAAGGCCGCCACGAGCTCGGCAACCGGGTGCAGCGCACCGGTCGAGGTCTCCGACGCAACCAGCACGAGCGCATCCCATGAGGGCTGCGCGTCGAGTACGGCGTCGAGGCCGGCCGCGGTGGCCGACGCGCCGTGCCTGACCTCGAGCTCAGCGGTCCCGGGCGAGATGTCTCGGCAGATCTCAACCCAGCGCTCAGCGAACTTGCCGCCACCGACCGCGACGATCCGGTCCGACGCACGCAGGCAGGTACGCAGCGACGCCTCCATACCGGCGGTACCCGACCCGGTGACAAAGACGACCTCCCCGTCGGTGTCCCAGAGCCACGCCAGCTTCTTGAGCATCGACGTGAAGCGCCCCGAGAACTCCTCGGACCTGTGATGCGGGTGCGCCGTCGCCATGACGAGCCGCGTCGACTCCGCCACCTGGGTCGGTCCGGGGGTCATGAGTCGGGACTTCACGAACATGGGGACCTCGATGAGTGGCGCGCGTGGCCCGCTACCAAGCGAAGCACGGGTGTCAAGCCGCCCCGACGGCGCCTGCACGCCGGTGGGCTCATGGCCCGGGTGACGCCACAGGAGCCGAGGACTCCCGCTCGACGGAGGCGCCCTCGTCGCCCGGGCCGGGCAGGGCCGCCCCGCCGATGCCCATCACGCCGAGCGCCCAGCCGCGGAGCTGGTCGAGCAGTGCGTACACCACCGGGACAACGAGCAGGGTGAGCAGGGTCGAGAAGATCATGCCCCCCATGAGGGATCGGCCGAGCGGCGAGTAGGGGATGCCGACGATGGCGTCGGTCCCGATTGCCATCGGGATCAGACCGACGATGGTCGTCAGGGCGGTCATCACGACCGGGCGGAGCCGCTCGCGGCCGGCTTCGATCAGCGCGACGTCGCGATGCACGCCCTGCCTTCGCCTGACCTCGACGACATCGATGAGCACGATGCCGTTGCTGACGACGACACCGACCAGGATGATGAAGCCAATCCCGGCCATGACATCGAGCGGGGTGTGCGTGATGAAGAGTGCCCAGTAGGCGCCGGTGAAGGCGAAGGGGATCGAGACGAGGATCGCCAGCGGCAGCACGAAGGACTCGAACAGCACACCCATCAGCAGGAAGACGAACGTGACGGCGAGGATCAGCGCCCCTGTCCGGTCGGCGGAGTCGCTCTCGAATCCTGAGAGTCGTTCTCCCTTCTCGAGTCCATATCCGTCCGGGAAGGGGAATCCTGCGAGCGCCGCATCGATCTCGCGCCCGAGGACGTCGAGGTCCTGCCGCTTTGTCTTGACGACAAGGTTGACCACGGTGCGGCCATCGACCCGCTCGATGCCGCTGCTGCCGGCCGCCACGGACCGCTCCGCGAGGGCGCCGACCGTGACGGGTGCGCCGAGCGCGCCGAACCGGAGCTGGGCGAGGTCGGCCGGTCCCGCGTCGCCCGGCATGGCAGCCTGCACGAAGATGGGCAGCGGCTCCTCGCCGCCGACGAGCTTGCCGACCTCGCGCCCTCGGAGCGCCATGTCGACAAAGGCGCCCAGCGCGAGCCCCGAGACGGCCAGCGGCGCGGCGCGCTCGCGATCGAGTGTCAGCCTGAGCTCCCGTGACGCGACATCGTCGTTCTGTCGAGCCACCTCGGTGACGCCCGGGACCGACGCCAGCCGGTCGATCACGGCCGGAAGGAGCTGGTTGAGCCGCTCGGTGTCGCGACCGGCGAGGCGCACATCGAGACCGCCGCCACCGAGCGCGGCGGCGTCCCAGGTCATCGAGACGCGGACGCCAGGTGGCCTCGGGACGAGCTTCTCCATACGGGCGATCACCTCATCGCGGGACAGTGGTCGCTCGTCGGGCGAGACCAGGAAGGCCCTCACCTGCGCCCGTCCCATCCAGCCCCCCATGCGCACGACGAGGTCCTGGATGCCGAGCTCCGCACGGTGCGGCATCAGGGAGGCTTCGGCATCGAATAGGACCTGTTCTCGTTGTTCTGTCGTGATGTTATCATCGAAGCTGTAGATGAACCTTACGTCTCCGATGTTCGCCTGTGTCCGATCGCTCTCGGGCACCCAGCGCTTCACCACGAAGATCGAGCCAAACAGCGCGAGCGCCACGAGCACGACGTCAAGCCGCCTGCGAAGCCCGAGCCTCAGCAGCCTCCCGTATGCCGCCTCGAGGCGGCCGGGCCCGGATTCCCCTGCGACACTGAGGCGAATCGGAGCGTGCGCCGCAAACCAGGGAATCCAGATGAGCGACACCAGAAGGCTCGCGATGATCGAAGCGCAGACCGGCAGACCAAGCTGGCCCATGTAGAAGGAGATGCTCTCGCTGCCGCTCATCAGCACCAGCGGGACGAACGCCGTGACGTGCGTCGCGGTCGACACCAGGATGGCCAGCCAGACCTCGCCCGCGCCCTCGATCACGGCGCTGCGGCGCTCCATGCCGCTGCGCAGCCGTCGTTCGATCTGCTCGCTGACGACGATCGCGTTGTCGACGACCATGCCGACTGCGAGGATCAGCCCCGTCAGCGACAGCACGTTCAGCGTGAAGCCCGTGAAGTGCATCGTGGTCACGGCCATCAGCAGGCTCGCGGGGATGGCACCGGCGATGACCGCGGTGATCGCCAGCCTGCGCAAGAAGAGCCAGATCACCAGGATCGCGAGCAGTGCGCCCTCGCCGGCGCTCACGTACAGCGACCGGATCGACTCCTCGATCGTACGCCCCTGGTTGAACAGCACGTGGGACTCGAGGCCAGCCAGCGCTGACTCCGTCGCGAGCGTGTGCTCCACGGCCCCGGTGACCCGCTTCGACACGTCGACCGCGTTGGCGGAGGACTCCTTGAAGATCGCCAGGAAGATCGCCTCGTGGCCGTTGACGCGGTGCACGGTGCGCTCTGCGCGGTCCGACAGCCGCACCTCTGCGAGGTCTCGAAGCCGCCATTGCCCGGTGATCGGCAGTTCCCGGAGCTCAGCGAGGTCCTGGAGCTCATTGTTGACCCGTACCTGGATCCTGCCGGACGGCGCATCGATGGTTCCGGCCGCGAGCAGGAAGCCCGCGCGCTGCAGCTTCGAGATCGCCTCGGCGACCGGGATGTTGCGGGCGGCCATCAGGTCGAGGTCGAGCAGGACCTCGACGGCCGGTGACGGCGCGCCGAGCAGATCGACCCTCGAGACACCGTCGACCCGCTCGATCGCGGGGACGATCGCGGACCTGACCTTGCCTCCGAGCTGGGCCTCATCGCCGGTCGTCGAGATGCCCATCCAGATGACGGGATCATCGTTGGGGTTGTACTTCCAGACGAAGTAGCGGAGCACCTCGTCTCCCATCGTGCCCTTCACGCGATCGACCTGCTCGCGCACCTCGTTGTAGGCCACGTCCATGTTGGTGCCGTTGGCCAGCGCGACCAGGAACCCGGCGGAGTTCGTGTCGATGTCGGTCTCGACGCGCTCGACACCGCGAACCTGGCGAAGGGCCCCCTCGATCGGCAGCGCGACCCGCTGCTCGATGTCGCGAGGCGTCGCCCGCAGCGTCGGGACCTGCACGTAGAGGAACGGCGGGGTGAAGCCTGAGGGGATCAGCTCGACCGGGATCCTCGACCAGGCCACAAGCCCCATCACGACGAGCGTGATCGTGAGCATCATCGTGGCAACCGGGCGCTCGACGGCCTGCCTCGTCAGCCAGGAGCCGCCGCGGGGACCGCTCACCTCGAAGCCTCCGCCAGGCCGGCCGAGTCGAGCTCGACCAGCAACTGGCCGATGCGGGCCTTGAGGCGCCACGAGACCTGCTCGCGCTCCGCATCGAGGCGGATCAGCGAAAGCTCGGACTCGTCGAGGACCTCTTCGGAGGTAACGATCTCGTCGACCGTGCCGTAGCCTGCCTCGAATCGCGCCCTGCGGGCCTCTGCCCCGGCCAGTGCCTGTTCGCGGCGCAGCGAGGCCAGCTCGCGACGCTCCGCGAGGCTCTGCAGCGCGTCGACGTAGAGCGCGACCTCGCGGCAGAGGTTCTGCTCGATCGTCGCCCGTTGTGTCCGCAGGCGCTCCAGCGACAGGTCGGCCTGCTCGACGCGTCGCTGTGCCGTACGGTTGCCGAGCGGCATCGAGAAGGTGAGGCCCGTCCCGTAGCTCCGGGCCTCGAGCGAGCCGAGGTCGGCAAGCGAGGGCCCGAACGCGTCAGACGTACCGGTTGGCGTGAACTGTGCCCTCAGGTCGAGTGAGGGCAGCTGCTCTTCGCCGGCGGCCAACCGGGCAAGCTCCGCCTGCCTGAACCTCGCAGAGAGCTCGACCAGCTCAGGGCTCGACTGCGCCGCAGCCTCGCAGAGCGACGGCACGCCGGTCGGGAGGTCTTCGGCTGGCCGAAGCGGCTCGGCGACCGACAGCGAGGTGAACTCGTCGAGCCCGATGAGTCCGCGCAGCGCGGAGACGCGGGCGCGCATCGCCTGGCTCGCCACGACGCCGGCCTCGCGCGAGGCGAGCAGCCTGAGGTCAAAGGCCGCCAGGTCGGCTGGCGCAAGCCGGTGCCCGTCGACGAGCGCCCTGCCCATCTCGATCAGGCGCCGCGCGCGCTCCTCCGCACGTCGTGCCGCCTCGATCTCCGCCTGCGCGCGCGCGACGTCGGCGTAGGCCACCAGCGCCTCGAGCGCGGCCTCTACCGCTCCGCGTCGCACGGCGACCTGCCGGGCGACCACCTCCTGCGCGGCCTGCTCCTCGAGCCACAACGCGGTCTGCTCACCACGGTTGCGCAGCAGCGGCTGGCGGAGCGTGAAGGCCAGCGACGAGGTGTACCAGGGGCCGAAGTCGATCGGACCGGTCTCGTAACCATACACGATGCAGGGGAGCAGGAAGTCGTCACCGACCTCCTCGGAGCACGGGACCTGCTGCGTCCTGCGGCCCTGGGCGAAGCTGACGCCGAGCTGCGTGCCCCAGCGGAGCTGCCGCGCGAAGCTCGCCGACCACGTCGTGGTCGCGTCGATGTTGAGGTCTCCGTTGCCCGAACCGCCCGGGTAGACCTCGTTCCGATCGTAGCCGAGGGTACCGCTCGCGAGCCAGTCCCAGCGCCCGTCGAGCGCGAGCACCGACAGCCGCGCGTCGCGAACGGCCGCCAGCGCGTCGCGGACGAGCGGATTCGACGCGACGAGCCTCTCGAGGACCTCGTGGCGGGTGAGCGCGCCGGGCGCAGGTGGCTGCGCAACGGACTCGACCGCGACGAGCGGGCCCAGCAGGGCGGCAACGGCAAGCAGGCGACGCATCAGTAGAGCTTCCGAAGCGAGGTACCAGGATAGTAGTTTGACAGGATCCTCTCGAAGCTCCAGCCGCGCTGAGCGGCCCCAACCGCTCCGGTCTGGCACATGCCGACGCCGTGGCCGAAGCCCCCGCCCCGGATGACCACACCCTGGAGCCTTCCGCCAGCGTCACGACGCGGGTCGATGACGAACAGCGCGCTCCGCAGCCCGCCAAGGGTGCGCCGGATGTTCAGCTCCCGCTCGACCACGGCCTCT
>JBILLP010000059.1:0-10679 GCA_044376025.1 Bradymonadia bacterium | reverse complement strand
AGGCCCGACATGCGGGCCAGTGTCGAGGTAAAGGCCGCGCTCTCACGCGGGGTCGCTGCGAGCGTGACCACGCAGGTCGCAAACCCGAGCACCCCTGCCTTCAGCTCAGCGCGGCTGCCCTCGTCGGCACGCCGCAACGCCGCAGCGACGAGGCCGTGGCCGAGCCACGAGGCCAGCAGCAGCACCGGCGTGACCTTGACCGCCGTGACGACCCCCGCCGTCAGACCCGCGCAGAGCACCGCGACGGTGGTCCAGCGAGCATCATGGCGCGCCGCGGCCCACGCCAGCGCCGCCGGACCGGCAAGCAGCGCAAGGTGCACAAACGGCTCGACATTCGAGACCTCAAAGGCGCTCCGGGTGCAGACGCTCGCGACGTAGACGATCGCGACGGCCTGGCGGTAGGTCAGGGGCAGGCTCGAGGTGATGCGGGTCTGCGGCCGGGTCATCGCCAGCAGCAGCGCCAGCAGCAGCGGGTAGAGGGCGTAGAGGACAAACTGGTAGGCCATCACGGCCGCCGGCTCACCCACCGCCCGGACCACCGCCGCCAGCAGCGCTGCAAAGGCGGGACCGTGGATGTACCCCACCACCCGCCCCTGCGTGTCATCGTAGATCAGCTCGGGCTGCCCCTGGCTCCAGAGCGCTGCCGCATGCATGTAGAAATGCCTGAGGTCGATCGCGACACCCGGCGCCGTGTCGCTCAGCCGATACACGCCGAACAGGCCGGACAGCACCGCGATGCTGAGGATCGCGGCCGCCCAGCGCCGCTGTCTCGACCTCGGTTGCTCGGCATCCATACCCATCACGCTGCCGTCAGAACTTCAGCTTGCCGAACCGTGACGCCCGGTGAAAATTGCCCTGTCGGTGCAGCGGGCTCCACGCCAGCGCCTGGCGCTGGCCATCCCTGAAGGTGTAGAAATTGGCGCGCCAGACCGAACCCGCCGCCGGCGGAATCGCCGTCCTCGTCGACGACAGCGAAGCCCACGGCAACGTCGCCTCGAGCACGTAGCCGGTTCCAGGCGTGACCACGGCCTTGCGCTCGAGCTTGGCGCTCCAGGCCTGGTGCCCGAACTGCCGCTCCGCACCCTCGCCGGTCACCGGCCGGTTGTAGTCGTCGAACCGGGTGTCCCAGACCGCGCCGTGGATGTCGATCTGGATTTCGTAGTACTCGCGGTTGTCTCCGGGGTCGCCCGGCTGCAGCATGATCTCGACCGCAGAGGCCTTCTCCCAGAGGTGGGGGTCGACGTCCGTCTCCGAGAAGGGCGACTCCGCCCGCGCATCCGAGACCGAGAAGGCCACGTGCAGCCCCGTGGCGTCCCACGCAACCTTGACGTCACCCGCAACCGGGGAGTCCGGGACAGCCCGCCCGTCTCCCGGGTGGACCAGCGGCCCGGTCCCCGCGACCGAGGCCCACTCCGAGAGGTCTCCGTCAACCCGGATGGTACCCTCCACGACCCGGGTGACGGCCAGCTCGGGCACCGCAGGCAGCTCTGGCGGCGCCGGGCGCGCCGCGACGGTCCCGGGCGCCTGGGCCGCGCCGGCTCCGGGGGAGGGCGCTGGTGCCTTCGGCGGCGGGCTCGAACACGACGTCATGAGCACGGCGAGGGTCAACGCGACAAGCATGCCTGGCAGGGTCATCGGGGCTCCGGGGAGGCCGAGGGTGTAGGGTTATGGCCGGTCGCAAGGCGAAGCGTCGCGGTGGCGCCAGGCGCCAGGACAACCCGGCTGCTCCACAGCGTGCGCGGACCGCTCCCGCCCGAGCCCTCGAGCACGCCCTCGACCAGGATCTCCCCGGCCGGCAGCGGTCGAAGCGTCACCTCCTCCGCTCGACCGGGTTCGACCGGCAGCGGGGGGCGCCGGATCGCCGCGATCCAGCCGAGCGTCGAAGGCAGCCCCGCGCGCACGGTCAGCGTTCGCGCCGCGGCCTCGGCAGGGAGCTCCACGGACACCTCGACCCCCGAGGGCCGCGGCGCATAGCGGGCCGACCCGAGCGCCTCGTAGCCGCGCGCCTCGAGCGCTTGGCCAAAGCTGCGATCCCGGTCGCCGACCAGCAGCACCTGCGGCCAGAGCAGGCCCTGCACCGCGATCCGGTCGGCCAGCTCGACCCGCGCCTGTCCACAGTGGGGGTTCAGCGCGCAGTCCATCGACCGAAAGACGAATGCGGGGGGCCGCGGCGGAAAGGCCCCGACCCCGGGCAGGCCGGCGACGCTGTGGATCGCCTCGTTGCTGACCCAGAGCTCGGGCAGCGCCCCTCCGTCCCACATCGCGTAGTGCGCGACGTTCTGCAGCGTCGACACGTACCGGTTCGTCGAGGGGACCCCGGGGTCGAGCACCACGGGCATCGCGATCGCCGCGCCCGGGCCTGACAGCGCCGCCACCTCGCGCGCTACGTCCTCGCCGGCTGCGCGCGCGCCTTGCAGCGCCGAGACAAGGAAGATCCCCACACCCGCCGCGTGGATCCAGAGCCACACGCGGGCGAACCGGCCCCAGGCGAGCCAGCCGGCGGTCAGGACCACCAGTGCAGCCAGCACCCGCGGCTGCGCATAGGCCCAGCCCGGGATATGGAAGGGGATCGCCGCATACAGGCCCAGCAGCGCCGGCACGACGAGCGCCACGGCCCAGCGGTTCCGTGCCGCCGGCGCCGACGATCCGGTCGCGTGAAGCAGCGCGGCCAGGCCGAACAGCACCACCGGCAGCCAGTCGAGCGACGAGAAGCCGCCAAACGACACATGCGCGAGGTTCCCGAGCTGCTCCAGCGGCGCCAGGCGCTGCACCCCGAGGCCTTCGGCAACGCCGTTGGCCTGCTGCTGCGTCGAGACACGCCCGGTCGCCCAGAGCGCAAACAGGCCCCCGGGCACGAAGCCCGCGACCGTGGCCATCGCCCGCCCGAACCGCTCGCGCCAAGATGCCGCCGTGCGCAGCAGTGCCAGCAGCCCCGCCACGACGGCGGTCAGCCCGAAGGCGACCGCGTGTGCGTGGGCCAGCAGCAGCCCGAGCAGCGCCACAAGGGCGATGTCGGCAGGCCGCGCTCGCCCGAACGCCCGCAGGCAGGCCGCGATCGTCACGCCGCCGATCCCCAGCCCGAGCACGAAGTTGTCAAAGCCCATCGACTGGCAGAACCCTGCGGTCATGGCCGGCGCCAGCAGCAGCCCGAGTGGCCGACGCTCCCCGTTCGCCCGCCCGGTCAGGTAGACGCCCAGCAGCAGCAGCGCGGTCCCGATCGTGCGCGCGACCTTGCCCGTCACGGCCGGACCGAGCCCGGTGAACGGCGCGGTCAGGTAGACCGAGAGCTGCGACGTGGGGGCCCACCGCGTCTCGAGGATCCCCGCCCACGCCTCGGGCGACTGCCACACCCGGGCAAAGAACGCATGCACCGGCGTATCCTGCCCCGCGACGAACGCCGGCACCCAGATCACCGCCAGCGCCAGCAGCACCAGCGCCGCGACCGCAGCCCAGTAGGGTGCCGCGGCGGGCTCGCCGGCGTGGCCGTCGAGCGCCCCGCCGGTGCTCCCCCCTGCGGCGGAGGCGGGTCCACTCACCTGAAGGTCCGCTCGCCGAGCTGGTAGAAGAGGTGGCTGAACACGGTCCGCACCGGCGTCGGGACCCGCCCCTCCTCGATCCGGGACAGCGCCCTGACGAGGCGTGGCGGCCGGGCACCGGCGTAGATCTCCTCGATCGGGGCTCGCCAGTCGAAGTCCTCGACCCTGTCGCCGCCGTTGCGGTGAAGCCGGATGTCGCGGAAGCCGGGCGGGTCGGGCCACCAGGGCATGTCGAGGTGCCCGAACTCGATCGGTGCGAGCCCGTGAGACTGGTAGACGCCCCGCACCCGCCGCGGAAAGAAGTAGGCTGTCTCGCCGTGGGTCCAGGGCAGCCTGAAGGCGGCGTGCAAGAAGCGGTGCCACGGGTAGCCCCAGTTGAACCCGTTGCAGTGCACCGTCAGCACGTAGCGGCTCGACACGCGGGCCATCTCGCCGATGATGTCCTCGAAGTCCTTGCGGAACCCGACCGAGACGAAGTTCCAGGTGAGGTCGAAGGCGCCGGGCTCCAGCAGCGTGTTCGACGGCGTGCCCTGATCGGCGATGCGCACGCGGTCCCTAAGCCCGAGCCGATCCCAGACGGCGAGACCCTGCGGCTCGGGCCGGTAGAGCGTGACCTCGACGCCGGCCCGGGCGAGCGCCAGCGAGTAGATCGAAGGCATCGCCTTGGCCCCGTCGGCCGGGAGCTCGAGGGCGGTGCGGATGCCGCGCTCGCGGACAAGCCTTGTCAGCAGGGCGTCGAGGCGCAGCCGGTCGTAGGTGATGCCGAGTGGCTCGGTCTCGAGGCGGCGGTCGGCAGGGGGAGTGGGGTTCATGGGGGTTCCGGTCGGGGTGTCAGACGAGGCCGCGCTGCTTGTAGAAGCGGTAGGTTTCGGCAAGCATCTCCTCGAGGTTGGTGCGGACAGGCTGGTAGTGCAGCTCGTGCCGCGCCCGCGAGATGTCGATCTGCCTATCGGCGATGAAGAGGTCGATGCGCTCCGCGGTCAGCGGCGGGTTCCAGTCGGGGGCGAAGCGCTTGGCGTGGGCGAGCACCCGCGCGGCGATCCTCGCAGCCGCGACCGGGATGGCGACATGCGTGCGCGGACCGCCGGTGAGCGCCTGCGCGATCGAGAGGATCTCGCGCATCGTGTGCCTCACGCCCGAGGTCACCAGGTAGATGCCACCCGGGCGGCCGTGCTGCGTCGCCAGGAGCAGCGCCTGGACGACGTCGTCGACGTGGATCATCGGCTTCTGGACGTCGAGGTTGTCGCCCAGGAAGGGGAAGATCCCGCGCCTGACCAGCCTGAACATCTTGAGCAGCTCGCTCCGCTCCTTGCCGGGGCCGGCGATGACGCAGGTCCGGATGATCACGACGTTGAGCCCGTCGGGCACCCGCTCCAGCAGCGCCTCCTCGGCGGCCCGCTTCGAGCGCTGGTAGGGAGTGCGGGGATCGCAAGGGCTGTCCTCGTCGACGACGCGGCTGCGGGGCGAGCCCATCGCCGCTGTCGACGAAACCTGCACCAGCCTCAGCCCCGGGTGCTTGAGGACCTCGCGCGCGAGGTTCGCGGTCCCGTCACGGTTGACCGCCATGAAGGCGGCCTCTGCCGCGCGGCCGGCATCGAAGGTCGACGCAACCGCGCAGGCACAGTGGATCACCGCATCCACACCGTCGCACGATCCCGCGAGCGTCTTGGGCTGCGTCACGTCGCCGGTGTGGACCTCGTCGACGAGGTGGGCGATCGGGGTCAGGTCCGAGGTGGCGCGCGCCAGGACGCGGACGCGCCAGCCGGCGTCGCGGGCGCCCTGCACGACATGGCGCCCGAGGAAGCCGGTCGCGCCGGTCACCAGCAGCATGCCGCTCGGGCGTCGTTCGGTCGCCTCTGCGGCGGGAGGAGGAGGCTTGGGCGTCTCGGTGCGCCGTGGGCGGGTGGGCATGGGACTCAGCAAGGGAGAGCAGTGGCGCGGTGCACGAGTCAGGCGCGTTGACACCCGCGAACTCCGCTTGTTACCTAACGTGTCGCAGTTGCGGAAGCCTCCGCAGCCCCTGGAGGTCAACACATGTCAGCAGGCGGTCGACTCGGAGAGCTCCTCGTTCGCGAGAACCTGATCTCGCTCGCCCAACTGCAGCGCGCTGAAGAGGAGCGTCGGCAGTCGGGTGAACGGCTCGGCTACACCCTGACCAAGATGGGGTTCATCGACGAGACCGAACTGACGCAGTTCCTGTCGAAGGCCTACGGGGTCCCGTCGATCAGCCTCGACCAGTTCGACATCAAGCGCGAGGTCATCGACCTGGTGCCCAAGGAGGTCGCGCTGCGCCACCTCTGCCTGCCCGTCAACCGGGCCGGCGGCACGCTGATCGTCGCCATGGCGGACCCGTCGAACCTGACGGCGATCGACGACCTCAAGTTCCTCACCTCGTACAACATCGAGGTCGTCGTCGCCTCCGAGGTCGCCATCCGAGAGGCGATCACCAAGTACTACGAGAAGGGCGTCGACGTCCAAGACCTCTGGAAGGACCTCAACTTTGACGACATGGACTCGGATGAGGACGGCGCGGGCCAAGCGATCGACCTCTCGGACCTGTCGAAGACGGCCGACGATGCTCCGGTCGTGAGGTTGTGCAACCTGATCCTGATCGACGCGATCAAGCGCAACGCCTCCGACATCCACATCGAGCCCTACGAGAAGGAGATGCGCGTCCGCTACCGCATCGACGGCGTGCTCTACGAGGTGATGAAGCCGCCGCTGAAGCTGCGCAACGCGATCATCTCGCGCATCAAGATCATGTCGAAGCTCGACATCGCGGAGCGGCGCCTCCCGCAGGACGGCCGCATCAAGCTCAAGCTCTCCAAGGACAAGGAGATGGACTACCGCGTGTCGGTCTGCCCGATGCTCTTCGGAGAGAAGATCGTCATGCGGCTCCTCGACAAGTCGAACCTTCAGCTCGACATGACCAAGCTCGGGTTCGAGCCGGAGCCGCTCCGCAACTTCAAGGACTGCATCCACCGCCCGTACGGCATGTGCCTCGTCACCGGCCCTACCGGCTCCGGCAAGACGACGACGCTCTACTCGGCGCTCGCCGAGCTCAACAAGTCGACCGAGAACATCTCGACCGCAGAGGACCCCGTCGAGTTCAACCTGCCCGGCATCAACCAGGTGCAGATGCACGACTCGGTCGGCCTGAACTTCGCCGCCGCGCTCCGGTCCTTCCTCCGCCAGGACCCCGACATCATCATGGTCGGCGAGATCCGTGACTTCGAGACGGCAGAGATCGCGATCAAGGCGGCGCTCACGGGCCACATGGTGCTCTCGACGCTGCACACCAACGACGCGCCCTCGACCATCTCGCGCCTGCTGAACATGGGCATCGAGCCCTTCCTGGTGACCGCGGCGCTCAACGTCATCATCGCACAGCGCCTCGCGCGCCGCGTCTGCTCCGAGTGCAAGGAGGAGATCCCGGTCGACCCGGTCGCCCTCCGCGACATCCAGGTCCCCGAGGAGCTGATCCCGACCGCCAAGCTCTTCGTGGGCAAGGGCAAGGGCTGCGCCCGCTGCAACGGTACGGGCTTCAAGGGGCGCGTCGCCCTCTACGAGGTCCTCGTGATCAGCGATCCGATGAAGGAGTGCATCCTGCAGGGCTACTCCGCCGCCGAGCTGAAGAACGAGGCGATCCGGCTCGGCATGAAGACCCTGCGGCAGTCGGCGATCACCAAGCTCGTCGAGGGCGTCACGACCATCTCCGAGGTCGTCCGCTGCTCCGCCTCCGACTGACCCGCGGCGCCGCCCAGGTGCCCCAGGTACACCACGCCAACGACGAGAACCGGACCAAGACCCCACACCGATGGCCAACCTCCACCAGCTGCTCAAGATCATGGTTGAGAAGGGCGCGTCCGACCTCCACATCTCGGTCGGAAGCCCACCCCGGATGCGTGTCGACGGCTCACTCACCCCGGTGAACCTCCCGCCCCTGTCGAGCGTCGACTGCCGCCAGCTCTGCTACAGCGTCCTGACAGACGGGCAGCGCCAGAAGTTCGAGGAATCCAACGAGCTCGATCTGTCCTTCGGCGTCAAGGGGCTTGCCCGCTTCAGGGCCAACGTCTTCATGCAGCGCGGCGCGGTGTCGGGAGTGTTCAGGCAGATCCCCTTCAAGATCCGCTCGTTCGAGGAGCTCAACCTGCCGCCGGTGCTCGGCGAACTGGCGAACCGCAAGCGCGGACTGGTGCTGGTGACCGGGCCCACGGGCTCAGGCAAGTCGACAACGCTCGCGGCGATGATCGACAAGATCAACGAAGACAAGCACCACCACATCCTCACGATCGAGGACCCGATCGAGTTCCTGCACCCGCACAAGAACTCGCTCGTGAACCAGCGCGAGGTCGGCGCCGACACCGGCGGCTTCAAGACGGCGCTCCGGTACGTTCTGCGCCAGGATCCCGACGTCGTCCTCGTCGGCGAGCTCCGTGATCTCGAGACGGTCGAGGCTGCCCTCTCGGTCGCGGAGACGGGCCACCTCGCGCTCGCGACCCTCCACACCAACGGCGCCATCGCGACCATCAACCGCATCGTCGACGTCTTCCCGCACCACCAGCAGGACCAGATCCGTGCCCAGCTGTCGTTCGTGCTCGAGGGAGTCATCAGCCAGCAGCTCGCACCCAAGGCCACCGGCTCCGGTCGCTGCATGTGCCTCGAGGTCCTTGTCCTGACGCCGGCCATCCGCAACCTGATCCGCGAGGACAAGCTGCACCAGATCTATAGCCAGATGCAGACCGGCGGTAAGTTCGGCATGCAGACCATGAACCAGTCCCTCTTTTCGCTTTTGCAGCGACGTCTGATAACCGTAGAAGAGGCGCTGAGTCGGTCCACCGACACCGAAGAGCTCCGCAGCATGCTGAGCACCGCGCCCTCGATGCGCTGACCCTCCCTCTCCTCACGCAGCGACACACGCATGGCCACCTACGTTTGGCAAGGACGAACCCGCACCGGCGACGAAGCCGCCGGGGAGATGCAGGCCGACACCGAAGCCGATGTCATCAACAAACTGCGTGCGCAGAACATCCAGCCGAGCAAGGTCAAGAAGAAGGGCGCTGACTTCAGCCTTCCCAGCTTCGCCGGCGGCGTCAGCAAGAAGGAGCTCGTCGTCTTCACCCGACAGTTCGCCACGATGATCGACGCAGGCCTGCCGCTGGTGCAGTGCCTCGAGATCCTCGCCAGCGGCGAACCCAACAAGAGCTTCCAGAAGGTCATCATCTCGGTGAAGCAGGAGGTCGAGCAGGGTTCGACCTTCGCCTCGGCGCTCAACAAGCACCCCCGCATCTTCGACGAGCTCTACGTCAACCTCGTCGCCGCCGGCGAGGTCGGTGGTATCCTCGATACCATCCTCAACCGACTCGCGATCTACATCGAGAAGGCCGTCAAGCTGAACCGCAAGGTCCGCGGCGCCTTCACCTACCCGCTCTCGATCTTCGGCATCGCCGTCATCGTCGTCATCGTCCTCCTCTGGAAGGTCATCCCCACCTTCCAGAACATGTTCCAGTCGATGGGCAAGAAGTCGCTCCCAGGCCCCACGCAGTTCGTCATCGACCTCTCGCAGGGCTTCGCGCGCAACTGGTACTTCTACATCGGTGGCATCCTCGGCACGATCTTCGGCTTCAGGTTCATGCTCAGCACCGAGAAGGGCCGCACGAACTTCGACCGCTTCATGATCCGGACCCCGATCTTCGGTACCCTGATCCGGAAGTCCGCCGTCGCCAAGTTCACCCGCACGCTCGGCACCCTGGTCTCCGCCGGTGTGCCCATCCTAGACGGCCTCGAGATCGTCTCCCGCACCTCGGGAAACAAGGTCGTCGAGAGCGCCATCATGCACGTCCGCGAGAAGATCGGCGAGGGTCGAACCATGGCCGAGCCCCTCGCAGAGACCAACGTCTTCCCCTCGATGGTCGTGCAGATGATCGGCGTCGGTGAGGCGACCGGTGCCATGGACACCATGCTCAACAAGATCGCCGAGTTCTACGAGGATGAGGTCGACGTCGCCGTCGATGCGCTCACCGCGCTCCTCGAGCCCATCATGATGGTCTTCATTGGTGGCATGGTCGGAGGCCTCCTCATCGCCATGTACCTCCCGATCTTCACCATGGCCGACAACGTCAGTACCAACTGACGCGTACGGCCCGGCCGCAGCGCCACCATGAGTAGCGGCCCCCCGCCCCAGCAGATACAGGTCGCCCTGCGAGAGCGCCTTGAGTGGCTGATGCTCTTTCGCGTGCTGCTCGCGACGCTGCTGCTCGGTGCCTCTGTCTTCGCCAACCTGCGCGACGGCGGACTCTCGAACCCCGCCTACATCTCGACCGCCGCGGTGATCGTCGCGACCTACGGGGCCTCGATCGCCTACGCCCGGTGGCTCCGCCGCGCACACCACTACGACGTACTGGTTCCCATCCAGCTCGTCGGAGACGCCGTGCTGGCCGGTGCCCTCGTCATGATGACCGAGGGCGTCGACTCCGCCTTCACCTTCCTCTACTTCCTCGCCATCTTCAGCGGCGCGATCCTCCGCGGGAGGTCCGGAGCCATCTTCTCCGCGTCCGCCTCCGCGCTGACCTACATCTTCGTCTTTGTCCTGCAGTATGGCGGCAGGGCCCCCCACGCGCTCTTCGGTGAGGCTGCGCCCATTGAACGGGTCATCCCGGTCGCCTCCGTCCTCATCCACATCCTCGCCTTCTACGCCGTCGCCTTCCTGGCGGGGTACCTTGCCGAGAAGGTCGGACAGGTCGGTTCCGAGCTCGAACGCAGGCAACTCGACATCCGCCAGCTCCGCGCGCTGAACGAGAACATCGTGCGCTCGCTGTCGACCGGCCTCGTGACCCTCGACCTGCAGGGACGCATCTCCTTCTTCAACCCGGCGGCGGAGTCGATCACGGGGCTCAGCTACGACTCTGTGAGCATGCGCTCGCTTGGCGACGTGCTCCCGGAGTTCGCAGAGCTGATCGTGACCGCCACCCGTGACTCGACGCTGCCGGAGGGGCGCATCGAGGGGCGATTGACCCATCGCGACGGGGTCGCCCTGATCGTCGGCCTCTCGGTCTCGGTGCTGCGCGACAGCCGAGGGCTGCCCGACGGCCACGTGCTCTCCTTCCAGGACCTTACGGCTGTTCGGGCCATGGAGGCGGAGAT
>JBILLP010000058.1:0-10682 GCA_044376025.1 Bradymonadia bacterium | reverse complement strand
TTCGGGAGAAGGCCGGGGACTAGCCTGCGGCTTGCGCCCCCGCAACGTCGAGACGGCGGTCGCGCCAAGGGACGGAGCCGACGGCGGTTGACCCCGTCGTTCGAACCCGGGTAGCTGCCCCTCTCACGACCCGCCACGAGCCTCACACGATGCCCCGCCCACCCGCCCGCCCATCCTCGCTGCTCGCGGCTGCGTGCCTGCTCCTTGCCGCCCGGTGCTCCCCCGGGAACGACGGAGGTCCCGGCCAGGGCGCTCCGACCGACGGCGCGGAGGACGGCTCAGGCGATGCGGATGCCGGGGTTGAGCCGGGCGATGACGCCACCCCGGATACGCGCGAGCCCCCGATCACCGACCCGGGCCCGCGCGGCGAGCGCTTCACCGGGGATCGCTACGCGCTGGCTTCAGGCTGCTACCTGCTCGACGCGGCACCTGCCGGCGATGACGCCGGCCTGCTGCTCGAGGCCGATGCAGAGGGATCCGGCTGGAGCTTCACATCGCGCGACCCGTCCGCGGCGGCCCGGCTGGTGGCACGTGCCGGGGACCTGGGCGTCTACCTGTTCAGGGACAACGACGGCACCCACGTTGTCGAGGCCGACGGCAGGCTCGCGCGGGTCGCCCAGCTCGAGACAGCCTCGTCTCGCAACGAGGAGGGCTTCGTCTCACCGGCGCTCTGGCACGTGGAGCCGGATGCCCGGGTGAGCGGCCGCTTCGTGCTCCAGAACGTCGCGACCGGGCACTACCTCTCCACGCGCGGCACGACCGACGACGCGGCCGGCGCCGCGAGCGTGGCGATGTTCAGGGCTGAGGGCTGCACACCTGCGCCCGAGATGCCGCTCGATGCCGAGGGCACGGTGACCCGCACGCGCTGGGACGACGGCGACCTCTACGGGTTTGTCGATGCGCACGAGCACCTCTTCTCGAACCTGGCGTTCGGCGCGGGAGGAGTCTTTCACGGCGCCCCGTTCGACCCGCTGGGTGTCGAGTACGCGCTCCCGTCGTGCGAGCCTTTCCATGGCACCGACGGCCGCAAGGACATCGTCGGCTACTTCATGGGCGGCGCGGCCTTCGACGTCGGCTCCGCGGTCAACATCCTGGTGCAGGGCGACACGGGCTCGTTCAACCACCACACCGACGGCTGGCCCACCTTCACCGACTGGCCGGGGCACGGCACCCGGGCGACGCACCAGGGACTCTACTACCGGTGGATCGAGCGGGCCTGGCTGTCGGGCCTCCGCCTGTTCGTACAGCATGCGACGACAAACGAGGTCCTGTGCAAGCTGACGCAGGGGCTCAAGACGCAGCAGCCGCGCTCGACGTGCAACGAGATGGTCGCCGTCGACCGCATCCTTGAGCAAACGCGGGCGCTCGAGCGCTACATCGACGCGCAGTCGGGGGGGCCTGGGCGTGGCTGGTTCCGCATCGTCGAGTCGCCCGCAGAGGCGCGCGAGGTGATCGCCTCGGGCCGGCTCGCGGTGGTGCTGGGCATCGAGACCTCGATGCTGTTCGACTGCCCGGTCACCGACACAGCCGAGCTGCCGCGGTGCACGGAGCAGAGCGTGGTCGCGTCGCTCGAGCGGTACCACGGGCTCGGGGTGCGGGTGCTGTTCCCGGTCCACAAGTTCGACAACGGGTTCTCTGCCGGAGACGGGCACCGCGGCTTCATCGAGATCGGCAACGTCGCGAACTCCGGGTACTACGGCAACTTCACGGATATCGACTGCCCGGGCATGCCCGACGGCTTCGACCACGGCCCGGTGCAGTTCGGAGGCCTGAACCGGCCCCGCGCGGTCTTCGACGCCGAGCCGCCGCTCAACATGTCGAGGCTCCCAACTTCGCCGTTGACCGCCTTTGCGCCGGTGCTCTCGAACCTGCGGGAGCCGAAGCTCGAGGGTGAGTACTGCCAGAACGCCGGACTGCAGCCGCTTGGCGAGTTCTTGATGCGCGAGATGATGAAGCGCGGCATGATCGTCGAGATTGACCACCTGCCACAGCGCTCCCGCAAGCGGGCCTTCGAGCTGCTTCGCGAGGCGGAGTATCCCGCCGCGGGGACGCACAAGGGTGACAACCGCGGCGAACTCTACGCGCTCGGCGGCATCTCGACGACCGACCTGCCCCGCTGCCAGTCGGCCGACCAGCCGGACGTCGCCGCCGGCTACCGTGCGCGCATCCAGCGCATCCGCGACCAGGGCGGCTACCCCGCGCAGGGACTCGGCCTCGACAACAACGGGTTTGCACGGCAGCCGGGTCCGCGCTTCGGGGAGGACGGCTGCGGTGGCGAGCAGGCCAACCCGGTCACCTACCCCTTTGCCTCGTTCGCCGGCGACGTCACCTTCACCGCGCCGAGGCTCGGCAACCGGGTCGCTGACTTCAACACCGAGGGGATGCTCCACATCGGGCTGCTGCCCGAGCTGATCGAGGATGCGCGGCGCATGGGCATGAGCGATGCCGACCTCGAACCCTTCTTCAGGTCGGCAGAGGGGTACGTGCGCATGTGGGAGCTCGCGGAGTCACGCGGCGCCGTCCTCTCGCAGGACTAGGCGATGGCCCGGCCCAACAAGACGAGTGCGGCGCAGGCAGAGACAGTTGCCCGTGGCGGCACACCCTCGCTCCTTGAGACGCTGAGACGGCGCTTCGAGGCCAACCCGGGGCGCCACCTCGGGCTCGGCTGGCATGAGGTCGAGGCTCGCCTCGACACAGAGAGGCTCGCCCGCGTCGCGTCGATGGAGGAGACGGGCGGGGAGCCCGACGTCGTGCTCCTCGAAGGTCAGGGCAGGCTCATGTTCGTGGACTGCGCGCCCCAGAGCCCCAACGGCCGTCGCAGCCTCTGCTACGATCGCGACGCGTGGCAGGCTCGTCGCGAGGCCCGTCCGCTCGATACCGCGCTCGACGTGGCCGCCCGGATGGGTGTCGAGCTGCTCACCGAGCAGGACTACCGGGCGCTGCAGGAGCTCGGTGAGTTCGACACGACCACGTCGAGCTGGGTCGTGACGCCCACGTCGATTCGAGCGGCCGGAGGCGCACTGTTCGGGGACCGGCGCTTCAACCACGTGTTCATCTACCACAACGGCGCCCAGTCCTACTACGCGGCGCGGGGATTCAGGGCGAAGCTGATTCTTTGATCGCTCACGCGCGGCGCGGTGGCGCCCAGCCACACAATTCTGCCGCCGCGATGCACACTTCGCCGCGCTTCATGCGAAGGATTGGGTTGGACCATCCATGACGGTGTCCCGCACTGCCCGGAGCCTCCCGATGAAGCCTTCGAACCGACGCGCACCGACACTCCTTGCCTTCGTGGCCCTCGTGGCGTTGGCCTGTTCGGACTCCACCGCAGACCGCTCCGCCGACGACTCGGGCAGCCCCGACGACACCGGCGGCTCCGGCGACTCGGGCAGCCCCGACGACACCGGCACGCCCGACGACTCGGGCAGCCCCGACGACACCGGCACGCCCGACGACACCGGCACGCCCGACGACACCGGCACGCCCGACGACACCGGCGGCTCGTGCGACAACCCGGGCGAGGTGACCACCCCGAACCCATCGGTCACCGACTCCCCGCTCAGCAACTTCAATGTCGAGCCGATCGCCTGCACGCGCACCGCCGTCGCCCTGGCGTGCGAGCTCGGTACCAGCCACGCCTACACGGAGACGATCAGCGGCGGCCTGCGCCGGATCACGGCCAACGGCATCCCGAACCACGACGTCGGGCCGTTCCCCAACCCCGGGAATCCCAACGTCATCTCTGCGCAGACCTACACCTACCAGGTGCCGATGGTGCCGAGCGGAACGGGCACCAACGCCCGCATCTTCGGCATCGCGACCTCGGGCGTCGTGCTCGACCCCGGCACCGCAGAGCGCTGGAACGACAGCAACTCGTGGAACTACGAGGCCATGCGGTACGCCACCGCCAGCAGCTACTTCTCGAGCAGCGGCGGCAACGACACGACGCTTCACCCCACGGCGCTCGGCGTCGACTGCAACTTCGCCCACGTCCAGCCGACCGGCGCCTACCACTACCACGGTGTGCCGACGGGCATCGTGGGCATCGAGCCCGCGCTGCACTTCGTGGGCTGGGCCGGAGACGGCTACCCCATCTTCGCCCGCTGGGGCCACAGCGACCCGAGCGACACCGCGTCGCCGATCGAGGAGCTCCGGTCGAGCTATCGGCTGCGGACAGGCACCCGCCCGTCGGGGACCGCAGGCCCCGGTGGAAGCTACGATGGGACCTTCGTGCAGGACTGGGAGTACGTCGAGGGGCTCGGCGACCTCGATGCCTGCAACGGGCGCACCGGCGTCGTGCCCATCGATGGCGTCGAGGTGACGTCGTACCACTACGTGCTGACGAACACCTATCCCTACATCCCGCGCTGCTTCCATGCCGCGCCCGATGCCTCGTTTGCCGCGGGCACGGGCGGCGGCGGCACGACCGGGCCGACAAGCTGCACCTCGACCGCCGACTGTGCCGATGCCTGCCCCGCCGGCTCGGCAGGCTGCACCTGCGCGTCGACGCCCGCGGGGCAGCGCTGCGTGCCGACCTGCTCGACAGATGCCGACTGCCCGGTTCTCCCGGGCCAGGCCTTCACCTGCCGCGCCGGAACGTGCGTGCCCTCTCGCCCCTGAGCCTTGCCCGGGCGGCGCTGCTGCCCGCCTGGCTTGCCGTCACGGGCGCGACCGCGGCCGTCAGCCTCGCGCACGGCCTCGACACGCGGCGGGCGCAGATCGTCGTTCAGGGCCGCACGCTCGAGATCGTCTTCACGCCCCCGGTCGCGGAGGTCGCCTTTGCCGACGTCGACGGTGACGGCCTGCTCACCGTGGCAGAGGTCTCTGCACATCGACCCCGGGTCCGTGAGACGCTGGCGGGCCTGCTCGACGTCACCGACGACCACGGCCGCCGCGGCGGCGTCGACCTCTACGATGTCTCGACACCTGAGCCGGCTCCCGGGCTCGCCGGCGCCGACCACCTGCGCGTGACACTTCGGCTCTCATGGCCCGAGGCGCCGTCGTCGCTCCGCGTCCGCAGCAGCGTGCGTGACGCGGGCGGGATCGGGGTGACGCTCATCGCCGCGCAGTCCGGCCCGCAGCCGGGCCAGCTCGTGCTCATGGGCCGCGAACAGGCGGCGCTGCTGACGCCGTCGCATCCAGAGGCCATCTTTTCGCTCGGCCCCGCGCCCGCACGCAGCGGCCCACCCAGCGGCCCGCCCGCCCCCGCTCCGTCGTCGCGCCTCGAGGTGCTGGGCGCCCTGCTGCTGGTTGGCGCCGCCATCGGGGCATCGGCGATCGCGGCGCACCTCCGTCGGGGCAGACGCGTCAGTCCGCCGCGATGAAGCCCGGTCGAGGCCGCAGGTAGTCGATGAAGGCCGGGCCGACCGACAGCGACGCCAGCGTCGAGGCGCTCACCGGGGGCCTCCGCGGGTCGAAGCCTTCGCGATCGAACTCCCGCGGCCAGTCCGGGTTCAGGATCGCGGCCCGCCCGAGCGCCACGGCAGAGGCGCCGAGCTCGAGCTGTCGCTCCGCGTCGGCGCGCGTCCAGAGGGTGCCGGCGGACACGAGCGGGACGCGCGGTGGCACCGCCGCGCGAAAGAGCGGTAGCGGGTGCTCGTCGGGGCGCTTGGCGCTGTTGCGGCTGGCGTCCCACAGCGAGAGGTGGAGAAAGTCGACGCCGTCGTCGGCAAGCCACGAGGCGACCTGGATCGTCTCGTCGAGGTCGAGCCCGGTGACGGTCGCGAAGCTCTCGGGCGAGAGCCTGACGCCGACGACGAACCCAGGGGAGACCGCACCGCGGACCGCCTGCACCACCCGGCGCAGCAGCCGTGCCCGGTGCTCGATCGACCCGCCCCACTCGTCCTCGCGCCGGTTGAGGGTCGAGCTGAGGAACTGAGAGAGCAGGTAGCCGTGTGCGCCGTGCACCTCGACGCCGTTCACACCGACCGACTCGAGCCGTCGCGCGGCCGTCGCGAAGGCGTCGATGACGCGCTCGAGGTCGTCGGGCGCCGCCTGCCGGACCGCGCCGTCGCCCTCACCCGAGGCGCTGGCCGACCAGGGCTCGAAACCGAGGGACCGCAGGGCACGGCCGCCGCCGTGGAAGATCTGCGCGAGCAGCAGGCTGCCGTGGCTCCGGACGGCCCGGGCCAGCCGCTCCCAGCCGGGCAGGTGGCGCTCGTCAGAGGCGCCGAGCTGGCCCACCCAGGCCTGCCCGTCGGCGGTGACGTGCGTCGCGGCGCTGACCAGCACGCCAAAGCCGCCCTGCGCGCGGCGCTCGAGCCAGGCGTGCTCGTCGTCGCTCATCGTGCCGTCGGCGTGGCTCTGCGTGTTCGTCAGCGGCGCGAGCCAGAGGCGATTCGAAGCCAACGTACCGTTGGCGAAGGACATGGGTTGCAGCAGCGGCGAGGTCGGCACGGGCAGGCCCTTGGGTTGCGTGGGATTCGCCGCGCTCGGCTTCTGCGGCGCGGTCGTGAGCCGGCTCGTTCTTCGTTGGAGCCGCCGCCGTCAAGCAGCGGAGAGCCGCCGGCGGACAAGCCACTTTCGGGCCTCCTCAACCCAGAGCACGAGGCTGCCCACCACCCCGATCGCCAGGACCTCACCAAGGTCGAGCGGCACGACATGAAGGACCTTCGCGAGCGGGGGCCAGTAGACGACCAGAGCCTGCAGCAGGTTGCCGGCGACGAGCCCGGCGACCAGCCACCGGTTCTTCAGCACCGACAGGTTGAGCGCCGACGCCGTCTCGGACCGACAGCTCAGCACGTTGAACCACTCGCAGACCGCCAGCAGCGTGAACGCCTCGGTCTGCACCCGGGCAACGTCGGCGCCCTGCGACGTGCGCCAGACGATCCAGCCGAGCGTGACCCCCGAGATGGTGGCAGTCATCAGCAGCAGCCGCACCCAGGTTGCACGCGGGATCAGCGCCTCGTCGAGGCGGACGGGCCGGCGGGACATCTCGTCGCCCTCTGCCGGCTCGTTGGCGAGGTTGACCGTGATCAGCCCCTCGGTGACGAGGTTGTTCCAGAGGATCTGGACCGCTGCGAAGGGGGGCGGGAAGCCGAGCAGCATCGCGAGCAGGAGGATCACGACCTCGGCGCCCGATGTCGACAGCAGCAGGTTCAGCGACTTGCGGAGGTTCTGGTAGACGACCCTGCCCTCCTCGACCGCCGCGACGATGGTCGCGAAGTTGTCGTCGCCGATCACGATCTTGGCCGAGTCCTTGGCGACCTCGGTGCCGGTGATCCCCATCGCGACGCCGACATTGGCCTTGACCAGCGCGGGCGCGTCGTTGACGCCATCGCCGGTCATCGCCACCACCTGGCCCTGCCGCTGAAAGGCGTCGACAATGCGGAGCTTCTGCGCCGGGTGGACGCGGGCGAACACGGCGATGCGGTCGATGCGGCGCGCCAGCTCGTCATCGGTCATGCGTTCGAGCTCGACGCCATCGACCGCCTCGTCGTCGGGGCCCGAGATCCCGAGCTGGCGGGCGATGGCGCGGCCCGTGTTGCGGTGGTCGCCGGTGACCATCACCACCCGGATGCCCGCGTGGTGGCAGCGGCGGATCGCGTCGGCGACCTCGTCGCGCGGAGGGTCGATCTGCCCGACGAGGCCGAGCAGCGTGACGCGCTGCGAGAACGCGTCGATGCCGGCGCTGCCGTCGATCGCGCCCCCGTGGACCACCCCGATCGCGAGCACTCGGAGCGCCCGTGAGGCCATCTCGTCGACGTGGCCACCCCAGGCCGCGCGCGCCGCGTCGTCGAGCACCTTGACGCCGTCGAGCGTGAACAGGCTCCCGCACATCGGCAGCAGCATCTCGGGCGCGCCCTTGACGAACACCCGGGAGCCGGCGGCGTCGACATGCTGCGTCGCCATGAGCTTGACGGCGGGGTCGAAGGGGAGCTCCGCACGCCGTGGCAGGGCGCCCCTGACCGCCGCCGGGACAAGCCCGGCCTTGATGCCCAGCGTGACGAGCGCGACCTCGGTCGGGTCGCCAACCGGCTTCCAGCCGGGTTCTGACTCCGACGGCCCGACGAGCGAGGCGTCGTTGCAGAGCAGCGCGGCCTCGAGCAGCGCGGCCAGCACCGGGTCATCGGCGGGCTCGACGCGGGCTCCGGCGTGCAGGAGCCCCCCCTGTGGGGCGTACCCAGTGCCCTCGACCTCGACGCGGCGGCCGCTGGCCGGCAGCAGGTCGACCACCGTCATCTCGTTCCGGGTGAGGGTGCCGGTCTTGTCGGTGCAGATCACCGACGTCGAGCCGAGCGTCTCGACCGCGGAGAGTCGGCGCACCACCGCGCGGCGACGCGCCATGCGCTGCACCCCGATCGCCAGGCCGATCGTCATCGCGACCGGGAGCCCCTCGGGCACCATGCCGACAAGCTGGCTGATCCCGACCATCGCGATCTGGCCGAGCGGGCGACCCTGGAGCCACCCCGTGAGCACGATGACCACGAAGAGCGGGACAGCCGCTACCATCACCACGCGCCCGAGCGCAGAGACCCTCCGCTCGAGCGGCGTCGGGGGCTGGGTCGCCGACTCTGCGAGCCGCGCAATCCGCCCGATCTCGGTCGAGAGCCCCGTGCCAACGACGAGCGCGCGTGCGCGACCCGCGGTGACGTGGGTCCCCGCGTGCACCATGTTCGTGCGGTCGGCGAGTGGCGTCTCGTCCGCGAGGGTCGCGACCGACTTTGCGACCGGGACCGACTCGCCGGTCAGCGACGCCTCGGCGATCTGCAGCGCCGCGCCGTGGAGCAGCCGCGCATCGGCAGTCACGGCATCACCGGCATCGAGCACCATGACGTCGCCCGGCACGACCTCATCGGCCGAGATCGCCTGCTCGACGCCGTCGCGCAGCACCCGGGTCCGGGCGGAGCCGAGCCGGCGGAGCGCCGCGAGGGACTGCTCCGCGCGGCCCTCCTGCACGGTGCCGACGATTGCGTTGACCACCACGACGACCGCGATGACGACGGCATCGCTGAGGTGCCCGAGCGCCATCGAGATGCCGGCGGCGACAAAGAGCAGGTAGATGAGCGGGTTCTTGAACTGCCCGGCGAAGACCGACAGCAGGGTGCGGCGTTGTCCCTCAGGGAGCGAGTTGGGGCCAAAGGCTGCCAGCCGCGCCCGGGCCTCGCCCGACGACAGCCCGTCATGGCTTGCCTCGACGGTCGCCATGGCGTCGCGTGGGTCGAGCGCGTGCCAGGCCGGCGAGGACGGTGCCTGCCGCGAGGGCTCGTGGGCGGTTCGGTCGGGCCTCATGTGCGCTCCCCGTCGCGAGACCCGGTCTGTGTAGCAGCCGGTTCCGCGCGCCGATACCGGGTTGTCCGAGGCGTCGCCCATCGGCGCGGCACGGACGCGCTGCCAAGGCGGGCCGACGGTTGCAGGGGGCCCCGCAACGGGATAGTCGTCGCGGCATGGACTCCCCCAGACCGCACGCCCTGCTCCTCGGGATCGCGCTGACGGTCGCGACCGCTGCCTTGGCTGGCTGTGGTGCGGGCGAGGCGGTCGACGGTGCCGATGCCGGCGGCTGCCCGGACGGCGGAAGCGGTGATGCCTGCGGCTGCGAGCGCGCGGACGGTGCCTGGTCGGCAGAGGACTCGCTCGGTGCCGACGGCGCCTTCATGAACGCGTGGGGGCCGTCGCCGACGGAGGTCTACATCGTGGGCGGTCAGCCCGACGCCGGCGTGATGCGCCGGTTCGACGGGGAGCGCTGGTCGCCGGTCGAGATCCCCGCCGGCCCGATGCTCTACTGGGTGCACGGGGTGGCCGGTGAGCTCTTCGCTGTCGGGGCCGGTGGCCGCGCGCTGCACCGCGACGCCGCGGGGGCATGGCGGGCGACGCAGACCGGCACGGAGGTCGCGCTGTGGGGCGTCTTTGCGGCGGCGCCCGACGAGGCGTGGGCCGTCGGGGGCGACCCGTTTGCTCGGCCCGGCGAGGGGGGCGGGCTGGTCGCGCCGACCCTGCTGCGATTCGATGGAGATACCTGGTCGCCGGTCGAGCTCCCTGTGCTGGATCGGAACTGCCCGGCGCTCTTCAAGGTCTGGGGCACCGGCCCCGACGACCTTCACGCGGTCGGGGCCGCGGGCGTGGCGCTCCACTTCGACGGCACGCAGTGGCGCCAGGTGCAGACCGGCACGTCCGACGACTTCGTGAGCCTCTGGGGACGCGCTGCCGACGACGTGGTCGCCGTCGGCGGGCGCGCGAACGGCATGATGGCCCGCTGGGACGGCACGGCCTGGACCTCGCAGGTGCTGGCGCAGACACCGGGCCTCAACGGTGTCTGGATGGCCTCGGATGGCACGGCGTGGGCAAGCGGGCTGCGCGCCACCATCGTCAGGATCGCCCCGGGGAGCTTCTCTGCGGAGCGCCAGAGCTTCGCGTCGCCGCTGACGCTGCACGGCATGTTCGGGTTCGACTGCGGTCCGCTGCTCGGAGTCGGCGGCAGCCTGATGGCCCCGCCCCCCTACACCGGGCTGGTGGTCGGGCAGCCCTGACGGGCGCCTGCCAGCGCGTGACAGCGCGTGACAGCGCCTTCGGGGACCGCCAATTGCTTGACCATCCCGAGTCTCGTTGCGTAGGCGACGCACAGTCGAAACATGGGCGGTAGGCATGGCTGAGCGAACCATCTCTGGCCGGTACGAACTTGACCGGGTGCTCGCCGTGGGTGGCATGGGCACGGTCTGGGTTGCCCGAGACCTGCAGCTCCGGCG
>JBILLP010000459.1:0-3406 GCA_044376025.1 Bradymonadia bacterium | reverse complement strand
AACACGTACACGATGCGGCCGTCGACCCGACCGTAGCCCGTCACGACGCCGTCGCCCGGGACACGCTGTGACGCCATGTCGAAGTCCTCGCACCGGTGCGTCTTGAGCTTGTCAGTCTCGACGAAGGTGCCGGGATCGAGGAGCAGGTCGATGCGCTCCCGCGCCGTCAGCCTGCCCGACTTGTGCTGCTTGGCAACCCGATCCGCTCCGCCGCCCGCCTCTGCGCGCCGGTTCAACTTCTCCAATCGTTCGACGTTGCTGCTCACCGTCACATCTCCAACGTGGAGCCCGGCGTCGAGGCCTGGGCAGTCGAGACCGAGAACCCCTCAGTCATGGCCTTCAGTCTTGCAGGGCAGGGGCGCCGAATCCAGCCATTCTTTGCGGGAATTCACCCGTGGGACAACGTGCTCGGCCGAGCGCGGCGCTCCCGCAGGTACCCGGCCGCCGTCTCCGGCGCCGTCGAGTTGATGAACATGCCCGAGCCCCACTCGAAACCCGCCTGCCGCGACAGCACCGGGAGGATCTCGAGGTACCAGTGCGCATGGGCCAGCGGGCTCGACCGCAGCGGCGCACCCTGGACCACGATGTTGTACGAGACGTTCGGCAGCGTCTGGTGCAACGCTGCGAAGAGCTGGCCCAGCGTTGATGCGACGTCGGCGATGACCCGTGCCGACGACGCCTCGAAGCTCGACTCGTGCACCGTCGGGGCGACCATCACCTCGAACCCCACGCGCGAGGCGTACGGGCACCATGCCGCCGACAGGGCGCCCTCGACGACCAGGCGATCGGCTGCCCCCCGCTCCTGCCTCAGAATGTCGCACAACAGGCAGCGGCCATGCCAGGCGTGGTGCGTCGCGGCGCGATCGAGGCGCGTCTGGGCCGCCGGCGGCACGAAGGGCAGGGCGACGATCTGGCTGTGGGGATGATCGAGCGTCGCGCCGGCCTGGGCTCCCGAGTTCTTGAACACGACCGCGTGCTCGAGACGCGCGTCGCGCGAGAGGTCGCGCAGCCTGGCCTGCCAGAGCTCGAGCACCCGCTGGATCCCGGCGGCCCCAAGCGAGTGCCAACGCAGATCGTGCTCGCGGGACTCCACGACGACCTCGTGGGCACCGACACCATCCATGCGATCGTAGACGCCCACGCCCTCTGCCGCCCGGGTGGCCTCGACCACCAGCGCCGGGTACCGGTTCGCGAAGACCCGCGCCAACCAGCCCGCCGGGCCGGGGACCTCGACAATGGCCCGCGGCGTCGCGGCCTCATGGCCCGGGCAGAAGGGGCAGTCCTCGAGGGTTGTCCTCTCGTCAGTGAGGCGATACTCGGTCGGGCGCGCCCCGCGCTCGTGCGCGAGGACCACCCAGGTTCCGGTCAGGGGATCTCGTCGTAGCTCTGGCATTGGTGCTGCTCGGTTCGCGGGGGCGACTCATCGTGTCCGTCGCAGCCGCTGCGGTCAATCAGGGAGGTCGTCGGTGGCGTTCGTGAAGGTGATCGGTTCGGCCAGGGTGCTGCCGGGGCGTGTCGCGGTCGGCAGGGTGGGCGTGCGCCAGGTCGCTGTGACACGCATCGACGGCAGGCTCTTCGCCTTCGCCAACGCATGTCCCCATGCGGGCAGCCCGTTGAGCGGTGGCAGGCTGTCGGGCACCTGCATCGAGTGTCCGCGGCACGGCTGGCGCTTCGACCTGGCGTCGGGCGCCTGCCTCGACCAGGAGCTCTACTCGCTCCGCACCTACCCGGTGCGCGAGGCGGAGGGCTGGGTCGAGGTTGATGCTGATGACGGGTCCATCTGGTGAGCCAGCCCGCCTGGGTCAGCCTGGGGGCAGCTCCGCCGCGACGCAGCGCAGGATCCGGTCCCTGACGCCGAGGTAGACGTCGACGGGTTGTCCGATCGGGTCCTCGATGTCGGGCCGGGCAGGGTCGTCGACCCGTCCGAGCAGCCGGATGCGGCCCGCCAGATCAGGCCGCCGCGCGAGGAGGTGCCGCTCGTGCTCCAGAGCCATGACGTAGATGCGGTCCGCCCGCTCGAGGATGCCGAAGCTGATCGCCTGCGAGCGGTGGCCGGAGACGTCGATGCCGACCTGGCGCATCACCTCGATGGTGTCGCGCGAGGCGGAACGACCCTCGAGCCCGAGCGTTCCCATGCTGACGGCTAGGGTGGGGACGCCCGCCTGCCTGGCGGCGGCGGTCCACGCGTACTGCGCCATCGGCGAACGGCAGATGTTGCCACTGCAGATGAAGACGACCTTGATCATGGGGCGTGCGGGAGCTGGGGTTGCACCGGCGGCAGGAGCGCGACGTAGCGCGCGTAGGCCGGAGGGATACGCCTCGGCGCGGTCGGCGCGAGAGGAGCGGCGTTGAGCGTGTGCCAGTAGACCGCGCCGGCCGGTGAGACCCGCTGGGCCTCGAGGTCCGAGAGCAGCGCGGCAAAGGTCTTGGCCGTGTAGGTCGGCTCGAGCCCGACGCCCGCCGCGCGGGCGACTCCGGTCGCCGCATCTCCCGCCGGCGTCGCGATGCCGTAGCCGGCACCGAACTGGTCATCGCGCAGCTCCCACGAGACGAGGTCGCTCGCCGCGGCCGACGGTTGGTGCGGGACGGGGACGCGCTGTTCCAACAGGCGGAGCAGCCTCGACACGACACCGACATGGGTGACGATCCGGTCGACGACCCTGACCCCGACCACGTGCGCAGGGAGCCGGGCGAGCCGGAGTCCGTGGATGAGCCCGGCGAGCGTGCCGCAGGTCCCGGCGGCGACGTAGATCACGGGGCGCTCCCCGGAGCCTGCCGAACGCCACTGCTCGGCGAACTCCAGCCCGGCGTTCACGAACCCAAGCGAGCCGGTGACCGAGCTGCCGCCCCCCGGGATGTAGGCGGTGGAGCCCCCGGAGAGCGCCGCGGCGATTCGCCGTGCGCCGACCCAGAACGGCAGGAGCGCAGGGTGGGGCAGGCAGGTGCAGGTTGTCGCCGCGGCGAGCGCGGTCGACACGTTGACCGCGACATGGGCGGTCGGCGGCTGCGGGAACTGGATCAGCTCGACCTCGAGACCGAGCCTCGAGGCATGCAGCGCGGTGGCGACGCAGTGGTTCGAGCCAACGGCACCGATGGTGATGACGCGCTGTCGGCCCGCCTGAAGGACCTCTGCGAGGGCGTACTCGAGCTTGCGGACCTTGTTCCCGCCGTAGAGGGGACTCGCGAGGCCGTCGTCCTTGAGCCAGAGCGAGAGGGCACCCGCTTGGACCCTGCTGAACGGCGTCGGCAGGCTCGCGAGGGAGACGACTGGGGCGTCGATGCCGGCTCGATGCAGGGGCCTCGTGACGTCGGGAGGGGAGTGTCCAGCGGACATCAAGCACCCGGGGAGCGCGAGGCGAAGTGGTCAGGGAGGGAGTCGAACCCCCGACACGTGGATTTTCAGTCC
>JBILLP010000457.1:0-3410 GCA_044376025.1 Bradymonadia bacterium | reverse complement strand
ATCGCAAGCGGCAGAACAAAATACGGGTCCTTCTGCGAGAGGTCCTGGATCCAAAAGCCAAACTCCGCCCGGTACAGCTCTGCCGAACCCCAGATGGTGCGGTACAGCGCGATGTAGATCGGCATCTGCATCAGCGTCGGCAGGCAGCCGCCCCACGGTGACGTCCCCGCCTCCCGAAACAGCTTCATCTGCTCCTCGGCCAGCTTCATCTGGTCGTTTGCGTACAGCTTCTGCAGCTCCTGGATCTTCGGCTGGATGACCCGCAGCTTCTCCATGCTCCGCATCGACTTGTTCGTCGGGGCGTACAGCAGGAGCTTGATCGCCAGGGTCAGCAGGATGATCGCAAGCCCCCAGTTGTTGACCCACCCGTGAAAGAACACGAGCGTCCAGCGGATTGGCACCGCCAGGAAGCTGAACCAGCCGAGGTCGACGGCCTTCTCGAAATGGTGGGGGAACGCCTTCAAGAAGTCGATGGCCTTGGGACCCTGGAAGGTGACCATCGGGATCCTCACCGAGCCGCCCGCCGGGATCTCGATCGGGCTGGTGGTCAGCGTCGTGCGGACCATCCCCGGCTTCGACGGCCCGAAGCTGCACCCCGCAAAGGTCGCCGCGCCGCCCTGCGCATCCTGCAGCGCCACACCGACCATGAAGTACTGCTCGCCGATGCCCCCGAACCAGGCCGGCCCCTCGAGCACCAGTGGCTCCTCGACGTTCTTTGCCGGCTGCCGCTCGGTTTGCTCCGGGCCGACGCACAGGTTCTCGACGACCGCGGCGTCGCTGCCAAAGAAGCTGTGCGAGCCCGTCCCGACGCCGCTGTGGATGGTGACATCGAGCCCGTCAAACTTGCGCGCCACCGGCGCCTTGTTCGCAATCTCGACCGTGAGTCGGGTCCCGAAGGCGCGCGTGTCGGGCTCCCAGGTCTTGGTGACGGTCGTCAGGCCATCGCCGGAGGTCCAGCGATAGGCGACCCTGCTGTAGTTGGTGCCCTGGTTCTGGCTCTGGGCCGCGACCAGCTCGTACACGGAGTCCTCGGAGAGCTCCGGCAGGCCGCGCAGCGTCAGCGACTGCGGCAGGTCGGTTGCCCCCTTGGCCGGGAAGACATCGACCGGGCGACCCTTGGCATCATACTGCTCGGGCTTGAGGACCTCGATCTCGGCGATGCGACCGCCGACGTTGGTGAGCCCGATGCGGGAGTTGCGGGTCTCGATGAATTGCAGTTCGGCCAGCGGGGTCGCGCGCGGCACGCTCGGCGCGGCGGCCGGGGCTGTCGCAGGGGGCGTCGGCACAGCCGCCGGCGATGCAGCGGTCGCGCTGTGGGCTGCGCCGCTGCCGGACTCTGCCGATACCGGCGGCATCGGGGGCGGGAAGACCCGCGTCCCGATCACGAAGATGACGGCGCAGGCGATCAGGAACAGCAGGATGTTGCGCTGCAGGTTCGGGACTTCGTCGTTCATGGGTTCGCATCGGGAGGAGAGGAGTGCGACAGGCGGGGATGCAGCTCGGGGACCGGGTCGAACCCGCCCGCGACGAACGGGTGGCAGCGGGCAAGGCGCCGCGCCCCGAGCCACACGCCCCGGATCACGCCGAAGCGCTCGATCGCCAGGCGGGTGTACTCCGAGCAGGTCGGCTGGAACCGGCACGACGGAGGCATCAGGGGCGACAGCATACGCTGGTAGGCGACGATGGCGCCCATCGCGATGCGGCGCGCGCCGCTCATCGCCCGGGCCGCGAGGCGCGCTCCGACCAGGCGAACAGGTCGGCGGCGAGCGCGGCAAATTCACTGCGCGAGGCGGGCTCGCGGGCGATGACGACCATGTCGACGCCGGCCGGCCAGCGTGACTTGTTGGTGCGGAAGATTTCGCGGATGCGCCGCTTGACCCCCGATCGAGTCACCGAGTTGCCGACCTTTCGGGATACGGTCACGCCGAGTCTCGTGCGTTCGAGGGAGTTCGCCACGCTCAAGATCGTCAGGCGGGGAGTCTGGAAGCGGCGACCGTCACGCTGGGCCCGGAGGTACTCCGAGCGGTGAAGCAGGCGCGCCGACTTGGGAAAGCGCTGATCCGTCTCCGATGTCCCGTCAGACATCTGGGGACTGGATTACTTATGATGCGTCGAGAGCGCGAGCCGCTTGCGGCCCTTGGCGCGCCTGCGGGCAAGGACACCCCTGCCGCCCTTGCTCGCCATGCGGGCGCGGAATCCGTGCTTGTTGAGCTTGCGACGATTGCTCGGCTGATAGGTGCGCTTCACGATCTCTCTCCAGGCGACGCGACGGCCGCACGGCGGGTGCCGTGTCGGGGCCGCGCCTCATAGATGAAAGGGCGCGCAAGTCAAGCCGAACCTTGATCCGGGTTGCTACCCCTCGACATAGAGGGCGCCACCGCGCGCCTGAAACTCCTCAGCCTTCGCCCGCAGCCCCGCCTCGACCTCGCTCGCCTGCGACTCCGCGAACTCCCTGACCTGCTGCGTGATCTCCATGCTGCAGAACTTGGGGCCGCACATCGAGCAGAAGTGCGCCGTCTTGGCGGCCTCCGCCGGCAGCGTCTCGTCGTGGTAGGCCCGCGCCGTGTCAGGATCGAGCGACAGGTTGAACTGGTCCTGCCACCGAAACTCGAAACGCGCCTTCGACAGCGCGTCGTCACGGTGGCGCGCCCCGGGGTGCCCCTTCGCCAGGTCGGCGGCGTGCGCGGCGATCTTGTAGGCGATCACGCCCGCCTTGACGTCATCGCGGTTCGGCAGGCCCAGGTGCTCCTTGGGCGTGACGTAGCAGAGCATCGCCGTGCCGAACCAGCCGATCATCGCCGCGCCGATCGCCGAGGTGATGTGGTCGTAGCCGGGAGCGATGTCGGTCGTCAGGGGGCCCAGCGTGTAGAATGGGGCCTCTCCGCAGGTGCGGAGCTGCTTGTCCATGTTCTCCTGGATCAGGTGCATCGGCACGTGGCCCGGGCCCTCGATCATGGTCTGCACATCGTGCTCCCACGCGATCCTCGTCAGCTCGCCGAGCGTCTCGAGCTCACCGAACTGCGCCGCGTCGTTGGCGTCTGCGATCGAACCCGGACGGAGCCCGTCGCCCAGTGAGAAGGCCACGTCGTAGGCCTTCATGATCGCGCAGATCTCCTCGAAGTGCGTGTACAGGAAGTTCTCCCGGTGGTGCGAGAGGCACCAGCGCGCCATGATCGAGCCGCCCCGCGACACGATGCCTGTCACCCTGCGCGCCGTCAGCGGGATGTACCGCAGCCGTACGCCCGCATGGATCGTGAAGTAGTCGACCCCCTGCTCCGCCTGTTCGATCAGCGTGTCGCGGAAGATCTCCCACGTCAGCTCCTCGGCGATGCCGCCCACCTTCTCGAGCGCCTGGTAAATCGGCACGGTCCCGATCGGCACCGGGGAGTTTCGCAGGATCCACTCGCGGG
>JBILLP010000458.1:0-3410 GCA_044376025.1 Bradymonadia bacterium | reverse complement strand
CGATCCGGTACCGGGCGACCGCGTCGGCGCCGACGCCGGCGAAGTGGGTGGCGACCATCGCCCAGTGCGGCCGCCGCGCGAGGCAGGTCACCAGCGCGTCGGCCAGTGCGGCTCCCTCGGCGGGGTTGGTGGTGCGGCACGGCTCGTCGGCGAGCACAACGCCGGTGCCTCCCCGCTCCAGCAGGCGCCTCCACGTATCGACCTCACCGCCAAAGCTCGACAGGCCGTGGCGCGGGTCACCCAGCTCGCCCGCCACCACCTCGATCCAGTCGGCCTCGACGAAGGTCACGGCCCTCGCCGGTGCAGGCATGCCGCGCTGACCACACCACTGCACCAGCGCCGCGAGCCGGAGCGCGACACTCTTGCCGCCCATGTTGGCGCCGACGAGCGTCGAGACACCGCGGCGCAGGGCGAAGGTCTGGGCGACGAACGGGCGCTCGGGCTGGTCGAGCCAGGGGAGCCGTCCACGGTCCAACGAGAGCAGCCCGCCGGGCTCCGGCCAGCAGCCGTCCCACCGTCGCCGCAGCTCGATCCGCGCGAGCCTGAGGTCGAGCGCCACGACCCAGGCGTCGGCGGCCTCGAGCGCTCCGGCGGCTCCCGCCAGGCGCTCGCCGAGCCGCCTGAGGACCTCTGTCTCGAGCTCGAGCAGCCTCGCCCGCGCCTGCTCGACCTGCCCCGATGCCTCGGCCCAGGCGCCCTCACGCCTCAGCCGGTACCGGAGCTCGCCGCCAATCCGGGCGACGAGCTCGAAGCCGGGGTCGTCTCGGAGCGCGGCCGCATGTGGGTCACGGTCCGAGGCCGAGCACTCGAGCTCGCGGCTGAGCCGGGTCCCGATCCGGGACTCAGCCTCCCTTCGCGCCGCGCCGGCGGCCTCGAACTCCCTGCGAAGCGCCGCGGCGAGCGACGAACGGGCACCGCGCAGCCGCTCATCGTGCCCGTCGGAGAGCACGAAGCGGGAATCGGGATCACCCTGCAGGTGGAGCCAGCCGAAGACCGACTCCCACCCGTCGCGGTACTGACCGGGCACCCCATCGCTCACACCCGACGCCGCCAGCAGCGAGCCGACCTCGAGCACGGCCCTGACCACTTGCTTGACCCTGAAGAGGTCGGCGAGCTCGGGTACGACGCCGCCGCGCACGCGCCCGATCACCTCGCCCAGGGCGCCGAGCCCCCGGAGCTGCGCCGCGACGGCAGCCAGCAGCCCGGGGTGCGCCGACTCCGCCGACTCGAGCGAGAGCAGGGCAGAGCGGTCCTCTCGCCACGCCTCGGGCGACATCGGGGTGCGCGCAGTGGCTCGGAGCTCGTGCCGACCGGCCTCGGTCAGCGTCGGCAGCGAGGCGATCACCTCTGCCGTCCCGGCCCACGCCGCTGTCTGGCTCGAAATCCACATCGGGTCGTTTCCCGGGCCCGACCGGGGTCCGGGTGCTTGGCTAGGCGTCGGGCCACGGCGCTGTCAAACCGGAGCCCTGACCTGCGACTACAGGTAGCGGTCCCCGGGCTGCCGTGTGCGCATCACCCGCGCAGGGCTCCCCCAAGCCACCACACCCGGGCCCAGTGACCTGACGACCGTCGAGCCCGCGCCGACGACGGTCTGCTCCCCGATCTCGATGCCGTGTGAGACCGTGGCACCGATCCCGATCGCAGCGAACGCGCCGATGCGGACGTCGCCGCCCGTGGTCACCCCGGGGGCGAGGCTGGCGAAGTCGCCGACGACGCTGTCGTGGTCGAGCGTGGCGCCGGTGTTCACGATGCAGTGGCAACCGACCGTGGCGCCCGGGTTGATCACGCTTCCGGCCATCACGGCAGAGCCCTCGCCGATCCGAGCGCTCCGCGCGATGACCGCTGACGGGTGGATGGCCGTCGCCGGCCTGAGCCGAGGCTGCTCGTCGGCGATCCGCGCTGCGATGAGGCCCCGGGTGTGGTTGTCGCCGACTGCGATGAGGTAGTGCGTCGCCCCCGTCTCGTCTGAGAGCCGTGCCAGGTCGAGGTCTGTGCCCAGCACGGGGTGGCCCCCGACATGGGTGCCGGGTGCAACGCGCCGGTCGACCAGCCCGACGATCGCGCACCGGCCGGCGAGCTCAAGGATGTCGATGACGACCCGCGCCTGCCCCGACGCGCCGACGATGATGACTCGCTCCACGGTTCCTCGTGCGTTCTGGCCAGCCCGGGTGCCCAGGCCGGCAGCCTACGCGTCACATCAGCCGCCCGCAACGACACCAGGCGGCGTGGCAGCGGTCCCCAGGCGCGGTAGGTCACTTGGGGTTGACATCGTGCGCCCGTGTTTGGCAAGGCGCGGTTGGCGGGTCAGGCCAACAACCCCTCACCCGGCGTGAGACGAAGCTGGAGCAGCGCGATGAACGAGCAGACATTTCGAAGAGGCGAGTTTGTCTGGCGCGAGCTGATGACCAGTCAGCCCGCGGCGATCGAGGCCTTTTACGGGGGCCTCCTTGGCTGGACCTTCGGCGACTCCGGCATGCCCGGCATGAAGTACCTGCTGGCTTCGGCCGGCGGGACAATGGTGGCGGGCATCATGGAGCGACCGGCAGAGGTCCCCGTCAGCTGCTGGGTGAGCTACGTGTCGGTCGCCGATGTCGATGCTGTGTTGGCTCGTGCGGCCGCCCAGGGCGGAAGGGTCCTGTGGGGGCCGGCCGATGTCCCGGGCGTCGGGCGCATGGCGACGCTCGCCGATGACCAGGGTGCGGTGTTCGCGCTCTTCGACTCGTCGTCGGGCGACGGGCCCCGCGCCGAACGGGCCGCGCACGGCGAGTTCTGCTGGGAGACGCTCTCGACCCATGACGCTGGGCGCGCGCGGGCGTTCTACACCTCGGTGCTGCCCTGGACGCAGGTCGATGACGGCATGCCGATGTACGTCGCCCAGGGGGGGCCGGTCGCCGACATCGAGTCGGCATCGCCCGGCCAGCCGGCCTCCTGGCTTACCCATGTCGCCGTCACGAGCCTCGACGAGAGCCGCGCCAAGGTCGAGTCGCTCGGCGGTTCGATCGTGTTACCGGAGCGGGCGATCCCCGGCGTCGGCCGGCTCTCGCTGATCACCGACCCCGATGGAGCCCTGCTGTCGATCTTCGAGGCATCGCGGTAGCGGGGTCAGCCGCCGTCGAACATCGAGAAGCCCGCGGCCTCGAGCAGGCCGACCACCAGCGTCAGGGGCAGCCCCTCGATCGCGGTCGGGTCGCTGGTCTCGACCCGTGAGAAGAGCGCCACGCCGTGCTTCTCGAACTTGAACGAACCCGCGCAGTCGAGCGGCTCGTCGAGCGTGACGTAGCGCATCGCCTCACCGCGATCGAAGCGTCGAGCAGAGAGGCGCGTGACATCGAGGGCCACGCGCTCGGTGCCGGTGGCGAGGCAGAGGAGCGCGACTCCAGTGACAAGTTCGTGCGTCCTCCCCGAGAGCA
>JBILLP010000456.1:0-3418 GCA_044376025.1 Bradymonadia bacterium | reverse complement strand
GAGGGGACGCGACGCTTCACGCTGGAGCGGAACTACCGCAGCTCACCCGAGATACTTCATCTCGCGAATACGAGCATCTCACGGAACAACCTACAGTTTTCGAAGGTTCTGTTCACCACGAACCCCGCGGGTCCGCTGCCCGCTCACGTCATGGCCGCCAACGAGGCTGACCAGGCCGCCTTCGTGGCCCAGCGCGTCCTCGAGCTGCGCGACGAGGGCACCGACCTCAGCGCCATCTGCGTGCTCTACCGCTCCCACTGGCACTCGATGGAGCTGCAGATCGAGCTGAACCGCCGGCGCATCCCCTTCGTCGTCCGTTCCGGCCTCCGCTTCTTCGAACAGCGCCATATCAAGGACATCCTCTCGTTCTTGAAGTTCGCATCCAACCATCGTGACGCGCTATCGTTTCAGCGCTTTGCCACGCTGGTCGACGGCATCGGCCCGGTCGTCGCCAAGCGCCTGTTCGAGGCGGTCGCCTCCGCCCGCGACCCGGCGATCCAGCTCGCAGCGTCGGGCTCCTCGGTGCCCCGGCGCGCGCAGGTCGCCTGGGCGCAGCTCGCCACCGTCGTCGCGCGCGTCCTGCAGCCCGAGCTGATCACCCGGGCCGCCGCCGCCCTCGAGCTCCTCCGAAGCGCCTTCTACGACGACCACCTCACCCGGCGCGACGACAACGCCTCCGCCCGAATCCGCGATCTCGACACCCTCGTCGCCTATGCCGCGCAGCATGGCAGTGTGCCCGAATTCCTCGACTCGCTCGCCCTCGACCCGGGCGCGGGCGTCGACGTCGAGGCGTCGGACCACGACGATGAGGCCCTTGTGCTCTCCTCGGTGCACCAGGCCAAGGGGCTGGAGTTCGACGCCGTCTTCGTCATCTGGGTCGCGGAGTCGCACTTCCCGTCACCCCGGGCCGACTCCGGCGATGACATCGAGGAGGAGCGGCGCCTCTTTTACGTGGCCGCGACGCGTGCCCGCCGCGACCTCTACCTCTGCCGCCCCTCGACCGCCTACGACCGGAGGCAGGGGCTCGTCTACCTGCGGACCAGCCCCTTCATCGAGGAGATCAGCAGGCTGCGCCCCGCCGTCTACGAGGACTGGCGCATCGACCGCTGACCTTCAACAAGCGCCCTGCTCGTCAGCGAACCCTGCGCGGGACCGCGGCGAGCAGGAGCTTCACACTCGCGGCACTGAGCGCGACCGCAACGGTGGCGCTCGCAAGCAGGGTCAACGTCATGCTGAGAAGGGTCATTCTGCTGTCTCCTCATGTGTGCGGGCGGGTAAGGGTGGCGTTGAGGGCCGGCGCCTCTGGCGATGCGGGCCGCGGCTGTCAATCCCATGCACCACGTCGCGGGGACCGCGCCCATCCTGACAACGGTGCTTGCTCCAACGATTCGGCTTCGTCATGCTGCATCCTGGAGACCACGTCGAATTTCTGAAGCCTCGCATCGCCACGACATGAAGCTCGCCGGCTGCCTCATCGCGATCCCCACCCCCTTCTCCGAACTGGGCGTCGATCACGCCGTCCTCGCGCAACATGCCTCCTGGGCCGTCGATCACGGCGTTCGAGGCATCGTCGTCTGCGGCACCACCGGCGAAGCGGCCACGATGACACACGACGAGCGCGTCCTGGCGATGCGCGTCGTCAAGGAGTCGGTAGGCGATCGGGTGCCGGTGCTCGGCGGCGTCGGCTCGAACTCGACCGCAGAGACGATCGACGCCGTCAGGCGGGTCACGCGGGAGGTCGCCCTCGACGGCGTGATGTGCGTCGTACCCTACTACAACAAGCCGCCTCAGCGCGGCATGGTGAGCCACTTCACCGCCATCGCCGATGCGTCGCCGGTTCCGGTGCTTGTGTACAACGTGCCGTCGCGCACGGCGATCAGCCTCTCGCTCGACTCGATGCTCCGACTCGCCGAGCACCCCAATGTGCTCGGCTTCAAGGAGGCCTCCGGCGACCTGATCGTCGATGCGCTGCTGTGTGACGGGGCCGGCTCGAGGTCGCTGCTCTCGGGCGATGACTCGACGGCGATGGCCTTCATGGCCCTCGGTGGACACGGCGTGATCAGCGTCGTCGGCAACGTCGCGCCCTCTTGGGTGGCCGAGCTCTGTGCCGCGACCACCCGGGGCGACCTGGAGACGGCCCGCAGGGTGAACGCCCGCGTGGTCCGGCTCCACCAGCTCATGTTCGCCCAGCCGAGCCCGGCGCCTGCCAAGGCGGCGCTTGAGTGGCTCGGCTTCGGCCCGCAGCGGCTGCGACTCCCGATGATGCCCCTTGAGCCCGGCGAGAAGGCCACGCTCTTTGGCGAGCTCGAGCGGCTCGAGGTGCCCCGGTGAGCTTGCTCGGCCCGGTCGCGCTCATCGGGGCCGGCGGACGCATGGGACGCGCGATCTCCGCAGTCCTCGCCGACGAGGGAGTCGCCGACGTCGCAGCCTTTGGCCGCAGCAACCTGCACGAGCTTGCGGCCTGGCTCCGTTCGACGCGAGCCACCGTGATCGACTTCTCTGCGCCGTCGGCGGTCGATGCCGTCGCCGCTGCGGTGTCGGCAGCATCGAGCCCCTGGCTGTGCGGCACGACCGGCCTCGATGCGACGGCAAGGCAGCTCATTGCCGGGGCGGCGCGGCTGGCCCCGGTCATGCACGCCCCGAACACAAGCCTCGGCATCGCCGTGCTGCGCAGGCTCACCGCCCTCGCCGCGGCGGCTCTCCCCCCCAGCTTCGACGTCGAGATCCTCGAGGCGCACCACCGTGCCAAGCGCGATGCGCCATCGGGCACGGCGCTCTCGCTCGCGGAGGCCGTCGTCGAAGGCAGGCCCGCATCCGAGCTCCGGGGAGACCCCCGATGGGGCCTGGGCCAGGGGCGTCACGGCCGCGAGGTCGGCCTCGCGGTGGTCCGGGGCGGCGATGTCGTCGGCGAACACACGGTGTTCTTCCTTGGCGACGGCGAGCGCATCGAGCTCTCGCACCGCGCAACCGACCGCCGGATCTTCGCGCGCGGGGCCGTTGAGGCGGCGCGCTGGCTCTCGCACCAGCCTCACGGCAGCTACACCCTCGACGACATGCTCGGGCTCGGGGCGCTCAGCGTCCCTTCCAGGCCGGTGGGCGCTTCATCATGAACGCCATGACGCCCTCGGCGGCGTCCTCGGTCAGCGTCGTGAGTGTCAGCTGGTCGCAGAGGTACTCCAGCGCCTTGTCGAGCGGCATGTCCTCCATGACAAAGAAGGACTCCCTGCCGAGCCGCAGGATCGCGGGTGACAGGCTCGCAAGCTTCGCCGCCAGCGCAGCCACCCGTTCATCGAGCTCGCCGGCCGGCACGGCATGGTTGATCAATCCCCACGTCGCCGCGTCGGCCGCACTGAGCTTGTCACCGGTGTACATGAGCTCGAGCGCCCGCTTGCGGCCGACGTTCCGGGCGATCAGCGCC
>JBILLP010000454.1:0-3423 GCA_044376025.1 Bradymonadia bacterium | reverse complement strand
CGAAGGCGAGCTCCTCGGCGGCGGTGACCATGCGCTGCTCGAGCATCTGGACAAGCTCGTCGTTTCGCCCGCCGAGGAACATCATGGCGGCCTTGACGTCGGCCATGTAGGCATCGCGGTCGAGCTCGAGGACGCAGGGTGCGGGACACCGCTTGATCTGGTACTGCAGGCAGGGCCGGCTGCGGTTGTAGAGCACCGAGTCGCGGCAGGTCCGGAGCTGGAAATGCTGGTTGAGCACCCGCAGGGTCTGCCGGGCCGAGGCGGCGGAGTGGTAGGGGCCGAAATAGTGGGCGCCGTCGCGGTTCATGCGTCGCACGACCTCGACGCGGGGCCACGGGTGCGAGGTGTCGATGCGGAGCGACAGGTAATTCTTGTCGTCGCGGAGCATGATGTTGAAGCGCGGCTTGTGCTTCTTGATCAGCGTGTTCTCGAGGAGCTGCGCCTCCTTGGCGTTCTGGGTGATCACGACCTCGACGTCGTGCAGGATGTCATCGAGGTGCTGCACGAAGGTGCGCGGGTCGGTGCCCGAGAGATAACTCCGGACACGGTCGCGCAGGTCGGTCGCCTTGCCGATGTAGATGATCGCGCCGCGGCGGTCGTGCATCAGGTAGACGCCCGGCTTGTGTGGCAGGCGCTTGAGCTTCTGCTGGAGCTCGGGGGTCAGCGGCATGGTCGTGTCGCCCTCACTGTGGCATCACCCGGTAGTCGGTGAGCTCCTCGAGCCGCGTCTCTGCCCGGGTCGAGATGCGGCGTGCGACGATGCCGACCGAGGGCACAACGAAGAGGCTCTCGCGGCCTGACGGGATATTCCGCACGTGCTCGAGCGTCGCGGCGTAGGTGCCGGCGGGCAGCTCCATCGGCACGGGGTCACGCTGCACGCGGACCACCGGGGTGCCGTCGGTGCGGCCGCTCGGGCCCCACGACCGGTCGGGCCGTGCCGGCAGCGTGATCGCAGGCGTCTCGCGGCGGATCCAGGCGAGCATCCAGCGGGGGTCGCGGGCCCGGTTCTGGCATTCGCGGTCGCAACGGTAGAGGTGCAGCGGCGTGACAAGCCAGGCATGCCGCGAGGGCGGATCGGCCGGGTCGTCGGGGCTCCGGAGCATGCGGACCACGCGGTAGGCGCCATGGTCGGCGATATCCTCGACCTCGTCGCGAAACCCCTCGACGGGCGGGGCGAGCAGGTCGCCCTCGTCGTCCTTCGGTTCGCGGGGCGGCCCGGGGCGCGTGACGCGGTAGTGCCAGTAGGAGCCGACCGAGAGCGGGAAGGATGCGTGGTCGCTGCGCATCAGCGCGGGGTTGAGGTCGAGGCCGGCGCGCCGGTAGGCCTCGAAGGCGGCGTCGGGCGTCGGTGCGGCGAGCAGGTGCCAGACGCCGTCGAGGTCGCGCCCCATGCGGGGGACAAGCAGGGAGAAGGCCACGGGGGTGCCCTCCCAGCGAAAGCCGATGCGGCTCTGCAGGTAGAGCACGGGCGCCTCGTCGCCCTGGGTCGGCTGCCCGTCGGCGCGTCGCGGCGCACCCAGCGTGATCGAGCCGGCGACGAGCTGCCCGGCCAGCCCGCCGTCGCGTCCCATCGAGGGTGCCGGCGGTGCGAAGGTGCCTTCGGCGAGGCTGCCGAGCGCGTCGCGGAGCGCGCGGGTGCGCTCGCGGGCGGTCTCGTCGCTGGCCCGGGCGAGCGAGGCGTAGCCGGCGGGGTCGAAGACGAGCGCGTCGAGCTCGGGGGTGCGGTGCTCGACGAGGGCCCGGTAGGTGTTCAGCAGCAGCGCATGGGGCGAGGTGGCGGGCCCGGGCGGCAGGTTCGGGTCGCTGGTGTCGAAGGTCGAGGGCCAGGCGACCGGGTCGACGTCGGGGCGTGTCCACTCCTCGAAGCCCGCGACCACGGGCGCGGTGCGGGCGGGCGACTCGGTGTAGAGCAGCGGCCGGAGCGGCTCGCGGGTCTCGTCGCGCGGCGGCGCCTCGTCGCAGGCCGGGGCGGCGAGCGCGACGATCGCCAGGGTGCCGGCGGCGAGGCGGTTCACAGGTAGCGCTCCACGGCGTCGAAGACCTGCTTGCAGTCGACGAGGTCGGTGATCGGGTCGAGCCTGTCGGTCTCGAAGGTCAGCACCGGTGAGAGCGTGTAGCGGGCGATCCAGTCGTCGTAGGTCTGCTCGAGCGAGCGGAGGTAGTCGGTGGGGAGTGTCCGCTCCATGTCGCGACCGCGCCGCGCGATGCGCCGCCTGAGGGTCTTGAGCGGGCAGCGCAGGTAGATCATCAGGTCGGGTGGCCTGAGGTCGGGTTTCACGGCATCGAAGAGGAGCCGGTAGGTGGCGATTTCGCGCTCCGACATCGTGCCGTTCCGGGCGAGGTTCTCGGCAAAGATCTCGGCATCCTCCCAGATGGTGCGGTCCTGGATGACGTGACCGTCATGGTCGTCGAGCTGTCGATGGAGCGCGACCTTCGACGCCAAAAAATAGATCTGGCTCTGGAATCCCCAGCGCGGCATGTCGCCGTAGAAATCGGCCAGGAAGGGGTTTTCGTCGTTGGGCTCGAAAAAGGGCTTCACGCCGAAGCGGTGCGACATGAACGAGACGAACGAGCTCTTGCCGGCGCCGATGTTGCCGGCCACGGCGATGTAGCTTCCGCGGGCCATGGGGTTCAGCCCCGCGCCGTGAGGCCGAGCATCTGCAGCACGGGGTTGTGCCGCCGCTCCCTGCCGATGCGGGTGTCCTGCATGTGGCCGGCGAAGACGCGGACCGTGTCGGGGAGCTCGAGCAGGCGGGCGAGGCTGGTGCGCATCGCGGCCGGATCGGCGCCCGGCAGGTCGGTCCGCCCGATGGAGTCGTAGAAGAGCAGGTCGCCGGCGATCAGCAGGTCGTGGCCGCGCTCCCAGAAGATGACGTGACCCGGGGCATGCCCGGGTGTGTGGATCACCTCGAGGCGCAGGTTCCCGACGGTGACGACCTGGCCGTCGGCGAGCTCGTGGTCGGGGCTGGGCGGCTCGGGGCAGGCGAAGCCGAACATGCGGCCCTGCATCGGCGCCGTCTGGTAGAGCGGCATGTCGAGCGGGTGAAGGTGGATCGGGGCGCCCGGGAGCGCGCGCCGTGTGTCGGCGAGGCCGGCGACATGGTCGATGTGGGCGTGTGTCTGCAGCACCATCGAGACCTCGGCGCCCGCGCCGCGCGCGACGGCGACGAAGGGCCCGGGGTCGCCGCCGCCGTCGAACAGCGCCGCGGTGCCGGTGCGCCTGCAGACGAGCAGGTACTCGTTCATCGCGAAGGGCCCGACCGGCATCGAGGCGAGTAGCAGGTCGGGGGTGTCGATGAGGTTCTTCATGCCGGGGCCATGGGGGAACGGGTCAGTGCATCCATCGCCCGACCTCTGCAGAGAAGGCAGACACGGCGGCAGAGTACTTCTCGACACAGGCGGCGCAGCGGGCAATGCCCCGCG
>JBILLP010000455.1:0-3423 GCA_044376025.1 Bradymonadia bacterium | reverse complement strand
CGCGTTGTACTCCAGGTTCACGTTGCCACGCACGACGCCGCTCAGCGGCATGCCGATACGCTGACGGATCAGGTCAATGTCCCGCAGATCGACGTCGAAGACGTCAAGCTCGATGCGGTGCGGGTTCGTCTCGCCCGGCAGGTACCGGGCGACCAGGCTGCCCGAACGGAACTCCGCCTCGACCGTGGCGCTCAACTTGCCACGGAGCAGGGCGAGGAGACCCGCAGACACCCGGACACGCTCGATGTGCAGCGGCAGCCGAGGGCCCTCTGCGGTCGCGGCTTCGACCGGCGCGATGTCGACATCGGTCGCCTTCACGCCATTGAGGCCCGACAACGAGGTGCCACCGATGCGAACATCGTACTTGAAGCCCAGCGCCTTCTCGGTCTGCGCCTCAGCCACCCGGGTCACGATGCCCATCGGGAAGGTCAGCAGCAGCCCGAGCACGAAGACGAACACGAACAGCGACGCGCCGCCCGCAATGCTGACGATGCGTTGCCTCATTTCGTCGCCGCCTTGTTCGCGTCGCCGCGCTGGTAGGTCACGACCGCAATCTCGACGTCGATCTTGTCGGCGGCCTCACGGCCCCGTGAGGTCGAGAGCGAGACCTTCTCGATGTAGACCAGCTCGTCGGTCCGGGCGATCGAGTCGACGAGCTGCCTGAACTGGTCGAATGTGACCTCGTCGAGGCGAACGGTCGTCCTCAGCGCCGTGATGGCGGAGAAGCCGGCTACCGGCTCCTGGGAGTCCCTGAACTCACGGGGGCGACCCAGCCCGACCGCGGTGGTCGCGTCCTCAAGGAACGACGACAACCTGACGGTGTTGGTTCGGAGCTGCTCGTCGCGGCGTTCCCGCTCCCGCGCCTTCTCGACGAACGTGCCACGCTGCTGCGAGAGCTTGTCGAGCGCGAGGCGCTTCTTCTCGATGGCCTCGGTGAGGTCGGCCGACGACTGCACCGTCAGCCCGATCGCCAGCCCGAACCCGAGCACGACGAAGGTCGTGAGCATTGCCCCGATCAGGGTGCGTTCTCGCGACGAGAGGCCGTCGAAGCGTTGCCGAAGGGTGTCGGCGGCACGTTCGAGTGCGCTCATGGGGCCTCCGCAGCCGGCTTGCGGGCCGGAGCCTGCACCGTTGAAGCGGTGGCACAGCTTGCCGACCCGCGCATGTCGAACTCGAAGCCATCCCCGGTCCGAGCCGCCTCGACCGAGCCGCGCTGGATTTCGCGAAGGCAGATGACATCGGCGAGCTTCGCCTGAAGCGTATCCACCGACTCCGCGGAGTCAGCGACGCCCGAGATGCTGAACTGCTTGCGCTGCATGTCGACTTCGATCCGCTTCGCCTTGGCGTCGTAGCCCTCGTCAGACGTCGCCTGCACCGCCTCGGTCACCTCTGCGAAGATCTCATACGCCGAGTGCTTCGGCACGAACGAGGCCTCGCCGCTGCCCTCGGACAGCTTCGAGACGATGCGGGCCGGGTCGGTTACCGGCTGCCCGAGCACCTCGGTCGTCAGCTCCGCAAGCTGTCGGTCAAGCTCCGCCTTCTCTGCAGAGAGCAGAGACATCCGCGCAAAGGCCAGCGCGGTACCCGCCACCAGGATGGCCGCCATCCAGAGCCCCATCTCGACGAACCGCGAGCGGAGCTGCTCCGAACCACCCTTGAAGACGAAGGGGCCGGTCCTGACATCGAATCCGATCATCGACGACGCGCCAGCCGCCCGCAACGCCACGCCGAGCGCCGTCACGAAGCGGTCCGCAACGTCGGCGAAGCCCGGCAGAGAAGCAAACTCCGGACGCTGGACCGGGAGCCGCTCCACCGGCAGGTCGAGCGACGAGGCCAGGTAGGCGTCGAAGCCCGAAAGCCGCGACCCGCCCCCGCAGAGGTAGATCCGTTGGACCTGCCGCGAGGTCTGCGTCGCGTGGGCAACCAGGCAGCGCCGAATCTCCCGGACGATCGGCTTGACCGCATCACGGCAGCGGTCGGCGATCACACGCTCGTCACCCTCGACCTCCGCGGCCTCGTCGCCGGCATCGATGAAGCCCTCGGCGTGCTTGCCCTCGCGCGCGCGGTCCTCGTCGAGCGAGAAGGCCTCCGCGAGCGCTCGCGTCACGGACTCACCACCACCTGTGAAGGTGCGAAGGTACTCCAGCCGCCCATGCGCCACGACTGAGACAGAGGTCCGCTCCCCGCCGACGTCGACGACGGCGAACGCCTCGTCGGTTGCGCCGAGCATCCACGACGCGGCGGCTGCGGTCGGGACGGGCAGCAGGTCGACGACCTTCGGATCGAGCCCGAGCTCCCGGTAGGCCCCCAGCACCTCGGCGATGCGCTCCGGCTCAACCGCAGCCGTGAACACGAGGTGCTCGCCCGAGGGCAGCTTCCCCCCGACGCAGAAGTCCAGGTGGAGCGTGTCGACCTCCGCCGGCAGCTTTCCGTCAAGCTGGGGGCGAAGCACGGCGTTGATCTCGCGGGCCCCGGAGAAGGGGAGGGAGAGCTGGGTGAGGTAGACCCCCCTGTCGCTCATCACCGCTCCGACGGCATCACCCGTCAGGACGCCGCGCTCCATCAGCCGCCTCAGCGCATCGCCCGCGCCGGGCCCGAAGACGCTTGAGCTGGTGGGCTCCACCGCCTCGACGGACTCCCCCGCTTCGGCACGATGCAGGATCGGCTCCTCGGCGACCTCGATCACCTGGAGCGACCTGAAGCTGGCATCGAGCACCACGGCACGCACCGCGAAGGTGCCGACGTCGAGTCCTATGATTCGGCTGCCCACTAGCGCTCACTCCAGTAGAGGTATCTTCCGTCTCGGTTGAAGTCGACCACGGCCCTGATGTCCCGCGAGGCGGCACCATAGCGACCCGTGGCCGAAATCGTATAGATCTTCGGCGTGTCGGTCCGCACCAGACGCGTCATCGCCTCGGTGTCATACTGCACCGGCAGCAGCTGCGGCGGAGGCACCTGGTTCTGCAGCAGCGCCGCGAAGTACTGCGGCGTGTAGCCAAGCGTCGCCAGCACCGGCGCGAACTCCGGGGGCAGCCGCGAGTACATCGCCCAGAAGGCTCCGGCCTGCGGGGACTGCCCCACCGTCTGAAGGTTCGACACGACGTCGCGAGTCCGGGGGAAGGCGATCATCTTGGCGAGATCCTCGGGCGCAGCGACCGAGCCCTCTCCTCCGCCCATCGCCATCATCGCGACCACCTGCAGCGGGTTCTCGAAGAACCGCACCCGGCCATCCATCACGAGCGCGTGAAAGAGCACGGTCCGCGCGATGTCCAGGTTGGACGCGCACGGGTTCAGCCCCGGCGGAGCCCCCTCGATGTGCGAGCAGAGAAAGCTGAACCAGTCGAGGTCATGCGCCTGGTTGGCGAAGAAGAAGGCCCCCACGTCATAGACCGTGAGGTGGTCCCGCACCCGCTCCAGCAGCTC
>JBILLP010000057.1:0-10745 GCA_044376025.1 Bradymonadia bacterium | reverse complement strand
CATGGAGGAGCCGCAGCTTCATCGGGACTCCGCGGGGAAGGCGGCGATCGCGTCGATTTCGACGCGGGAGCCGCGGGGCAGGGCCGCGACCTGGATGGTGACGCGGGCGGGGTAGGGGGCGGGCACAAACTCCGAGTAGACCGCGTTGACGGCCGCGAAGTCGCCCAGGTCGACCAGGAAGATGGTGCTGCGTACGACATGCTCGAAGCCGAGTCCCGCGGCCGTGAGGATCGCCTGGAGGTTGCTCAGGACCAGACGGGCTTGCGCGGCGGTATCGCCGTCGAGCAGCGCGCCGGTCTTGGGGTCGAGGGGAATCTGGCCGGACACGAAGAGCAGCCCGTTCGCGGCGATGGCCTGGCTGTAGGGGCCGATGGCGGCGGGTGCGTGATCGGAGGTAACGACTTGCTTCATCGTGATGCTGCATGCGGAGGGAGGAGCCTTGGGAGCATTGTGGAGCGCTGGCGAGGCGTCAAGCCGCCGAGCCCTCTGGCGATGCCAAGGCCTGGCCGCAGCGAATGCCGCAGCGTGTCATCGGCGCAGCTTGCGCGGGGGATCCCCCGACGCTTAGGCCACACAGGTTCACCCGTGAGACATCCATGGCGACAGAAACCCTGACCGACCGCTGGCGCGCCGCGGCGATGACCCACCGGACGGCTCCCGCCTTCAGGTATCACGATGGCACAGCGTGGCGCGTGCTATCGTACCTGGATGCGGCCGACCGGGTGTCGGTGATCCAGGCTGGCCTCGTGGCCGCGGGCGTCCAGGCGGGTGACCGGGTGGCGATCCTGTCACACACACGGCTCGAGGCGGTACTGCTCGACATCGCGGTGACCACACTCGGCGCGGTGAGTGTGCCGCTGTATTCGACGGTCCACTCGCGGCAGTGCCAGATCATCCTGTCTGACAGCGGCGCGTCGTGGGTGTTTGTCGAGAACGCGCACCAGCTCGCCAAGGTGGTTGAGCTGCGGAGCGAGCTGGCCGGGCTGCGAGGTGCCGTGGTCCTGTGTCGCGGCGCGACGACCGGCGATGGCTGCCCCGACGATGCGGTTGCAGCGACGGGCGGGTGGGCGATGACCTTCGAGGCCTTCGTCGATGCCGGGCGCGACGGGGCTGGATCGCGCGGCAGCTCGCCGACCGCGGAGACGCTCGCGACGCTGGCCTACACCGCGGGGACCACCGGCCGACCGCGGGCGGCGATGCTGACGCACGGCAACCTCGCCGCCGCGAGCGCACACTGCGCAGAGGCCCTTCCGCTCGCCCCCGACGACGCGCAGCTTGTGTTCCACCCGCTGGCGCATGTGTTCCCGAGGCTCCTGATCTGGACGGCCATCCGCGTTGGCTGCTGTACCGTGATCGGGCGGGGGCCGGCCCTGCTCGCCGCCGACTTCATCGAGGCGCAGCCGACGGTCTTTGCGGGCGTCCCGAGTGTGTTCGAGCGCATCTACGGGGCGGCATCCCATCTCGACCTGCCGCGGGCCGTCCGCTGGCTCGGGCTCTCTGCCGAGGGATTCGTGGAGTCGGCACGCCGTCGCGGGAGGGACTCCGGCCCGAGCGCGCGCCGGTGGACGGAGCGTGCGGCCGACCGGGCCTGGGCGCAGACGCTGGATCAGCGGATCCGCGCGCGGTTCGGGGGCCGGATGCGGCTGCTCATCTGCGGCGGCGCCCCGCTGCCACTCGCCATCGAGGAGTTCTTCGCCGGGATCGGGCTCCCGGTGCACCATGGCTACGGCCTGACCGAGTCGTGCTCCGCGGTCTGCCTCAACACCCCTTTGGGCCGCCGACTCGCAACCGTCGGGCGGCCGCTCCCGGGGGCCGAGGTCCGCATCGCCGCCGACGGGGAGATCCTCGTCAGGGGCCCACATGTCATGGCCGGCTACTGGCGCGATGACGAGGCCACGCGACAGGCGCTGAAGGAAGGCTGGCTCCACACCGGCGATGTCGGGGAGGTCGATGCGGAGGGCTTTGTCAGGGTGACCGACCGCAAGAAGGACATCATCGTGACGGCGAGCGGAAGGAGCGTCTCGCCGGTGGCGATCGAGTCGGCGCTTCGGGAGATCCCGCTCGTGGGCCACGCGGTCGTGCAGGGCGACGGGCGGCACTACCTGACGGCGCTGCTGACTCTCGACCCCGATGCTGCGCGGGCGTGGGCCGCCGAGCAGGGCATCGAGGTCGCGTCGAGCATCGAGCTGGTGCACCATCCGAGGGTCTTCGAGTACCTACGCCAGCAGGTGGCACAGGTGAACCGAGAGCTTTCGGCCGCAGAGGGCATCAAGCGGTTCGCCCTGCTCGATGAGGACTTCGACTCGCTGTCGGGAGAGGTGACGCCGACGCTGCAGACGCGCCGCCGGTTTGTCGCCCAGAAGTACCGAGCCCTGATCGAGGGGCTCTACGACAGTTCGTCCTCGGCCTCCGCGTCTCGTCCGGCGGTGATGTAGCAGGCCGCCGCGATTTGGCGCCCGCGCCGAAGCGCTGCTAGTCCGCGTCCCACCTTCGAGGGTGCGGCCATGGCGATCTCGAACCAGAGCGTTGCGTCGACGGCGATCGGCGGCGGCGCGCACCGCCTGCGTGAGGCGCCCCGGTATCGACATGCCGCCCGGGTGCAACTGCTCGACGATGCGTCGGGCGTCGTGACGCACCTCGACACGCTCGACGTCAGCCTCGGCGGCGCGTTCGTCGTCTCACCCGTGCTCCTCGAGGAGGGCACTCGGCTGAAGCTTCGCGTAGAGCTCGATGCTGGCGAGCCGGTGTCGGTCGAGGCGGAGGTCGTCAGGGTGGGGCTGGGCAGTCGCGACGAGGAGCAGGTCGGAATGGGGATCCGGTTCACCTCGTTCCCTGAGGCGGAGGCGAGGCGCTGGATCCACGGCGCACGGTGCCACCGAGGTTGACGGCGCGCCTGCTTGTGGCTTGAGGGCCTGATGCGCCGGCTTCGATTCGAGAAATGGGAGGGGCTCGGGAACGACTTTGTCGTGGGCTTTTCGGCCGACGGCTGGCGGCTCGAGGACCGTGAGTCAGCGGTCGCCCTCTGCGACCGGCATCGCGGTGTGGGTGCCGACGGGCTGCTGTGGGTCAGCGAGAGCCCGTGGACGATGCGGGTCTTCAACGCCGACGGGAGCGAATCCGAGATGTGCGGAAACGGGCTGCGTTGCGTGGCCCGGGCGATCTCGGAGCGTGCGGGGCAGACTGCCTCCCGCGGGGTTGTGGCCGGAGGGGCGACCTACGAGACAGAGGTCCTCGACGGAGGGCTGGTCCGGGTCGTCCTGCCGCCGGCGACGTTCGGACGCGCCGGGGAGCACGGCGCGCTGGCTCCGGTCACCCCGGTGACGGGTGGTGGAGGCGGGTACCGGGTCTCGACGGGGAATCCGCACTGGGTCTTCTTGGACCCGCCGGCGCCCGAACTGCTCGCGGGGGTGGGGCCGGTGCTCGAGCGCGACGTGCAGTTCGCCGACAGGACGAACGTGGAGTGGGTCTACCGGCTGGGAGACGGTCACTACCGGGTGGCGGTCTGGGAGCGCGGATGCGGCCTGACCCAGGCGTGCGGCACCGGCGCGACAGCCGTTGCCTCGCTGCTCGTCGAGCTCGGCCGCGAGCCCGTGGGACGCCCGATCCGGGTCGAGCTGCCCGGAGGCGCGCTGCAGCTCACCCGGCGCCCGGACGCCCGGATGGAGATGGTGGGGCCGGCACGGCGTGTCTTTGTCGGGGAGTGGCCGGCCGAGCGCTGAGGCGGCTCTCACGAAAAAGGGCGCCTTGCGGCGCCCATCCTCGTTGCGGCCCTTGACCCGACTACTTCGAGAGCGCGCCGGACTTGAGGAAGATGGTGCCGGCCTTCTTGACGGCAGGCTGGATGCGGACGAGCGAACCGATGGCGCCCGGCACAGCCCCGATCACGAGGTAGACGCCGTCCTCCTCGAGCACGCGGGCGATCCGGAGGTTCTGGATCGTGACGCGGCGGTTCGAGTGGTGACCGGCCATCTTCTTGCCCTTGAAGACGCGGCCGGGGAAGGTGTTCGAGCTGATGGCGCCCGGACCACGCTTGGTCTCGTGCGCGCCGTGCGAACCGCCGAAGCCCGAGAAGTGCCACTTCTTCATGACACCCATGAAGCCCTTGCCCTTCGAGGTGCCGACGACGTCGACAAACTCGCCCTCGGCGAAGGCGGAGTGGTCGATGGTCTGGCCAACCGAGTACTGGTCGAGCTCGGACTCCTTGACGCGGAACTCCGTGACGACGCGGAGCGGGTTCTCGATCCCGGCCGACTTGAACACGCCGAGCTCGGGCTTGTTGATGCCGCGGAACCGGACGTTGCCGTCCTTCTCCTGGCGGGCGGCGGGCGAGAAGCCGACCTTGACCGCCGAGTAGCCGTCGTCGCCGTGCTTGCTCTTCTTGGCGATGACCGTCATCGGGCCGACCTGCACAACGGTCACGCCAACGCGCTTGCCGGTAGGGTCGTAGATCTGCGTCATGCCGAGCTTGCGCCCGAGGATCATCTTGGACATTGGAGAACCTCTCACTCGCGGGGGCGCCGGGAAGGCGCTTGATCGGTCTGGCGGAAGCGGCGAGTGCGCTTCACAGACGAAGGGCGCGGAACGATAGCGGAGCCGGTCGCGGAGATCAACCCAGGCCTGTCCTCGCTGCAGGGCTCCACCCTCGGGACGCTGCGCCACGGCGATGCTGTCCAGATCGCCCGACGGTCGCTAGCAGCGCGGGCGCGACGTGCAGGTCGCGGCTTGCCGAGGATGGCGACATGGAGTTCTGGCAGACGGTGGTCCTGGGAGTGGTCGAAGGCCTGACCGAGTACCTCCCGGTCAGCAGCACCGGCCACCTGCTGGTGACGCAGCGGCTCCTGGGGATCCCCTCGAGCGAGGCGGCCAACGCCTTCATCATCGTGATCCAGGCGGGCGCGATCGCCGCCGTGCTCTCGCTCTACCGGGAACGTGTGGCGCAGATGCTCCGGGGCCTCGCGGGCCGTGATCCCAAGGGGCTCAACCTGGTCAGGAGCCTGCTCGCGGCGTTCGCGCCGGCTGCGGTGATCGGCAAGCTGCTCGATGAGCCGATCGAGCGGGTGCTGTTCGGGGCATGGCCGGTGGTCATCGCCTGGTTCTTCGGCGGCGTCCTGCTGCTGGCGGTGGCGCCGCGGATCAAGGGGCGCGAGGGCCTGGCGACCGATGAGATCGGCTGGAAGGCCGCCATGCTGGTCGGGCTCGCGCAGTGCTTCGCGCTGTGGCCCGGGGTGAGCCGCAGCATGGCGACCATGCTCGGCGGGGTCTTCATGGGGCTGTCGATGGCGGCGGCGGTGGAGTTCTCGTTCTTGCTCGGGCTGCTGACGCTCGGCGCGGCGACGGCCTACAAGTCGCTCCAGAGCGGCGACGTGCTGCTCGAGGCCTACGACTGGCCGGTGATTGCCACCGCGGTCGCCGTGTCGTGGCTGTCGGCCATCGTGGCGGTGAAGTGGATGGTCGGCTGGATCAACCGCCACGGCCTCGAGGTGTTCGGGTACTGGCGCATCGGGGTCGCGCTGGTCGTCGGCTGCCTGCTCGTGGCCGGGGTCATCGAGCCGTAGGCCCCGGCTAGACGCGGCGCAGCCCCTCTCGCCATCGCAGCAGGTGGGCGTGGCGTTCGTCGTCGGCCATGCCGGGCGTGAAGCGTCGCTGCTCCTTCCAGACGGTGCGGAGCCGGTGGAGGTCGGGGAAGATGCCGGCGCCGAGCCCGGCCAGCATCGCCGCGCCGAGCGCGGTGGTCTCGATCACCTCGGGACGGCTGATCGGCACGCGGAGGAGGTCGGCCTGGAACTGCATCAGCAGGTCATTCGCGGCCGCGCCGCCGTCGACGCGCAGCAGCGTCAGGCCGCGCCCGAGGTCGGTCTCCATCGCCTCGAGGATGTCTCGACACTGGTGGGCGATGCCCTCGAGGGCGGCCCGGGCGATGTGGGCGCGGGTCGTGCCGCGGGTGAGCCCCCAGAGGACGCCGCGGGCGTCGGGGTTCCAGTGGGGTGCGCCGAGCCCGGTCAGGGCGGGCACGAGCACAACGCCGCCGGTATCGGGCACGCTTGCGGCGAGCGCCTCGATCTCGCGCGACGAGGTGACGAAGGCGAGGTTGTCGCGGAGCCACTGGACGATCGCTCCGGCGACGAAGGCTGAGCCCTCGAGTGCGTAGATGGTCTGGCCGCCGAGCCGCCACGCGGCCGTGGTGAGCAGCCCGTTGGTCGAGGGCACGGGGTCGGGCCCGACGTTCATCAGCAAGAAGGCGCCGGTGCCGTAGGTGCACTTGGCCTGCCCGACATCGAAGCAGGCCTGGCCGAACAGGGCCGCCTGCTGGTCACCCGCCATCCCGGTGATCGGGATGCCGTCGGGCAGGAAGTCGAGCCCGCGGGTCTCGCCGTAGCGCTCCGCGTTGGAGCAGATGCGGGGGAGCACCTCTGCGGGCACGTCGAGCAGGTCGAGCAGCCAGGGGTCCCAGTCGTTGGTGCGCAGGTTCATCAGCATCGTCCGCGACGCGTTCGAGACGTCGGTGACGTGGGAGGCTCCCGCGGTGAGCCGCCAGACGAGGTAGGAGTCGACGGTGCCGAAGGCGAGCCTGCCTGATCCGGCCAGCGTGCGGGCGCCGTCGACGGTATCGAGGATCCAGGCCGCCTTGGTGCCCGAGAAGTAGGGGTCGAGCACGAGGCCTGTCCGGGCCCGGACCTCGCCTTCGAGCCCGCGGTCGCGCAGGGCGTGGCACCGGTCACGGGTGCGGCGGCACTGCCAGACGATGGCGTTGTGGATCGGCTCGTGCGTGGTCCGGTCCCAAACGATCGTGGTTTCGCGCTGGTTGGTGATGCCGATGGCGGCGACGTCGGCGCCGGTCGCTCCCGCCCGCTGCAGCGCGGCGATCACCGCCTGCCGTACGCTCCACCAGATCACCTCGGGGTCATGCTCGACCCAGCCGGGCTGCGGATAGATCTGCGGGTACTCCTGGTTGGCGGTCGCGACGACGCGCAGGTCACGGTTGACGAGCACCGCGGTCGAGCCGGTGGTTCCCTGGTCGATGGCGAGGATGAATTGGGGCATGGCTGCTTGCGGGGGGCGAAGGGGAGTCGTCGATGGGCGGCGTCACGCTGGCAGGCCCGCGCGACGTCAGGGGTCGGGGTCGGCCTCGTCGGGTGACGCGGGCCGCGACCGGTAGAGCGTCAGGGGCGGCACGAGCGTCAGCACCATGTCGCTGACCGAGCGAAAGGCGACGGCCCTGTCGAAGTCGAGTCCGCCCGGGAGCGCGCTCCGGGTGGCCATGAAGAGGTCGATCGGGCGGCTGAGCAGGTCGCGCCGTGCCGCCGCCAGCTCGAACGCCACCGCGGCCCCGAACAGCGCCGCGACCCCGAACAGCCAGCGGTGCCGCGTCCGGGCGGCGGCGTAGCCGGCCCCGAGCCCGAGCCCGACCAGCGACCAGTGCGGCGGCAGGTTCGAGGCAACGACCTCTGTCGACGGTGCCGCCCAGAAGGGCAGCAGGCGGGCGACGACAGCCGGGTCGAGCCCGGCGAGCGGGAGCGCCGCACACACGACGGCGATCGCTGCGGCACCGATCCACGGCCGCGCGGTGATCAGTTCGCCGATCCCGCCGATCCACATCGCGCCGATGATGCCGATGCCCCACGCCGCCCCGACGAAGGGCGCCAGGCCGAAGACCGCGCGCAGCGAAACGGCTGTCGACCCGGTTGCCACCATCGCGGCCCACGCGATGGCAGCCGCGAGGGCGAGTGCAACGGCGGCTGCGACCACGGCCTCGGACACGACCTCGCCGGGCGTTGCCCGACGGCGCTGCAGATAGACGACCTTGTTGCGGCGGAAGTCCTCGAAGCGGGTCTTGAGCGTGATGGGGCTCGGCCGCTTGCGCGGATGGTACATGGCGATCGGCGGCAGGCCGTCGTCAGGAGGCTTGGGGAGCGGCTGTCCTGCCATCAGGCCCCCTTGGTGCGATGCGCCTGGATCACCTCGACCATCTGCGCGGCGACCGTCGGGTGCGCGGCGACGATGTCGCCCGACTCGGGGCGATGCGTACCGCCGTCGAAGGACCACGCGACGCCACCGACCGCCTCGACGAGCGCGATGCCGGCGGCAAGGTCCCACGGCTTGAGCCGCGGCTCCCAGAACCCGTCGGCGCGGCCGGCAGCCACCCACGCCATGTCGAGGGCGGCGGCTCCGAAGCAGCGCACGCACTGCGAACGCTTCAAGAGGGCGCGCCAGAGGTCGGTGTTGTCGTCCTCGACCTCGCGCCGGTCGTAGGGGAAGCCCGAGTGGAGCAGGCTCACATCGAGGGCGCGGCCGGTGAGGCGGGCGAGCGGCTCCCCGTTGAGCCGCGCTCCGGCCGCATCGGCCACGAAGCACTCATCGGCGATCGGGCTGAGGACGACGCCTCCCAGCGGGCGCCCGGACCAGGTGAGCCCGATGCTGACGGCGAAGTGCGGGATGCGGTGCACGAAGTTCGTGGTGCCGTCGAGCGGGTCGACGATCCAGGCTGGCCCGGTCGAGTGGCGCGACCAGCCGCCCTCCTCTCCCAGGAAGGCGAGACCTGTCTCCGCATCGAGGAGCTCGCGAAGCAGGGCCTCGCTGCGGAGGTCGGTCTCGGTGACGAGGTCGACCTCGCCCTTGTGCGAGACCCGGGAGCCCACCGAGGCGTACCCGGCGCGCAGGATCTCGGCGGCGGCATGGGCGGCGCGCTCCGCGGCGGCGATGAGTTCGTTGATCTCTGCGGGTTCGAGCATGGGGTCAGAAGCCTAGTTCACGCATGACTGCGTCATGCAGCGCGGGCCGCACTTCGCGGATGCGGGTGTTGTTGCGGGTGGGATGGACCCGGTTCGTCAGCAGCGAGACCACGACCTCGTGCTCGCGGTCAATCCAGAGGCTGCAGCCGGTGAAGCCCAGGTGGCCGACGGTGGCGTCCCTGCTCATGCGGTTGCCGGCAGAGGGCCGCTCGCCCGACGGCGTGTCCCAGCCGAGCGTGTGGCTGCCTTCGGCTGCGATCCAGGCTGGGTTCCACATGCGGACGATCGCCTCGCGCGTGAGCGAAAGGGGCGCCCCAGCGAGCAGTGCGCGGCCGATGGCCGCGATCTCCCAGGCGGTCGAGAAGAGCCCGGCGTGGCCGGCGATCCCACCGAGCAGCGCGGCGTTCTCGTCGTGGACCTCGCCCTGGATGACACGGTCGCGCCAGGGGCAGTGCTCCGTCGCGGCGATCCCGCCCTGCGCGGGCGTGGAGCCGGGCGGCCTGAAGCCGGTGGCAACGAGCCCGAGCGGTCGCGCGATGTGCTGCTCGAAGAGCTGGTTGAGTGGCGCCTCCATGGTACGCTCGATCCAGCGCCCGAGCGCAATGTACCCGACGTCGGAGTAGCGCCCCCGGCCGCGCCAGGCCTCGTCGACGCCGATGCGCGAGAAGCGGCGCAGGGCATCGTCACGGGTGATGCCGGGCGACTCGAAGACGCGCTCGTAGGCGGGCAGCCCCGAGGCGTGCCTCAGCAGGTCGGCCAGCGTGGGCCGTGAGACCGACAGCGACCCGGGGATCTCCTCGTCGAGTCCGAACCGCCCCTCTGCCAGCCCGATGTGGGCAAGCAGGGCGGTCGACACCGCCTTCGTCGCCGAGGCGACGTCGAACCGTGTGTCCGGGCCGACGGGCCGCAGCTCCGCGCCGGGCGTCGCCGCTGTCACCCCGAGCGAGAGGCGGTGGGTGGGCTCGGCGCCGCGCCAGGCGACGAGCTGCACGCCGGTGAAGATCCCGGCATCGAGGGCGTCGCGCAGCAGCGCGGCGGCTCCCGACAGGCCGGGGCCGCGGAGCAGCGGCGCGACGCCCGGGCGTCCGGGGCGCGGCAGGTGGACCGGCAGGGCCGCGGTGTCCGGCTCCGGCCGCGCGGCGACCCTGGCCGCGGCGCCCGGGATCGGCTCGGTGACCAGCGTGCCCGCCTCAGCGTCGAGGGTCACGACGGCGCCATGGACCAGCGCGAGGTTCGGCTCGCCGTGGCCAACCGGCAGGCCCGCGACCATCGGGATCGAGCGGGGGAGCCTCGCGGCAAGTGCGGAGGCGAGCTCGAGCCCGGTCGACGACCCGCAACGCGTGAACTGGCCGAAAGCGATACCGGCGATGCCGTCGAGGGCGCCCGACAGCAGGAGCTGTGTCCAGGCGCGGTCGATGCGGTAGGGCGCCTCGCCGACCTCCTCGATCAGCAGCACGGACCCGTCGAGCGAGGGCAGGTAGGGCGTTCCGAGCAGCGCCGCGATCATCGTGAGGTTGCCGCCGAGGAGGCGGCCTGAGGCGCGGCCGCGCTGCAGCGTCACAAGGCCCTCGAGCGGGACGGGTGCCCCGGCCAGCGCGGCGACGAGGCTCTCAAGCGACCGGTCGCAGAGGTGCCGGGCGAGGCTCGCGACCATCGGCCCGTGGATGGTCGGGATGCCGTGGCGCGCGGCGGCGAGGCTGATCGCCGTCATGTCGGAGTAGCCGACCAGCCACCGAGGCGCATCGCGCCACGCCTCGAAGGGGATGTCGGCCAGCAGGCGCATCGTGCCGTAGCCGCCGCGCGCAAAGAGGGCGGCCTCGATGCCGGGGCCGGTGAGCGCCTCGGTGAGGTCGCGCAGCCGGTCGGCGTCGGGGCCTGCGAGGTAGGGCGGCGTGTCGAACCGCGCCGGATTGTGACGCGTGGCGAATCCGCGCGCCCGCAGCAGCTCGGCGCCCGATGCGAGCGCGTCAGACGACACGTTGCCGGCGGCGCTGCAGAGGTAGAGCGTCGCGGGCG
>JBILLP010000056.1:0-10748 GCA_044376025.1 Bradymonadia bacterium | reverse complement strand
ACACATCGAGCCCTCGCCGCCGCGCGCCGACGCACAGGTCGCCTCGTCGACCGCGCCCGGCGTCGACGCCGTCACCAGGTCGAAGACCCGCTCGTGACCCGCGCCGGCGACGTCGACCCAGCCCTTGACCACCTGCATCCGGTCGAGCAGCGCGCCGGTGCCGCCCGCGTCGGCCACCGCCTGCGCGAAGAAGCGCGGTGACGAGCGGCGACCGCCCGGCACCTCGAGCTCGCCGCCCATCGCGACGCCCTGCTGGTACATCAGCGCCACCGCGTCGGCCCGATTGCACAGCGCCGCCGGTGCGTCCCAGGCCGCAAACCAGCGCACCGCCAGCCTCGGGCCGCTCGTGCCGAAGGTCTCGCGCCGCCGCAGCGCCTCGAAGATCGCGTCGCGGCTGTTCTCGACCGCCCAGACCCCCGCGAGCCCGCCCGGGTTGTTCACGAGGCCTCCCGGAAGGTCGTTGGCCACGAGGCGGCGGATGCGGTTGGCGAAGGTGCCCTCCTCGGTGCCGAGGTGGCCCGCCCAGGTCGCCTCCTCGACCGCCCCCGGTGTGCCGCTGTGGGTGTCGGTCGAGGCGATGATGCCGAGCCTGAAGGGGTTGGCGCCGATGCGTTGCTGCTCCATCACGCCGAGCGTCAGCGCCGTGCGCACGTAGTCGAGCCGTGACTCGCAGCCGCGCAGCGCCAGGCCGCCCAGCCCCGGGCGGTCGCCGCAGTCGGGCGGGTTGCGCCCGAAGAGCGCGTCGAGCTTCTCGAACCCGCAGAACTCGTCGGCGGCGCCGAACAGGCCGCGCACGTCGTTGCTGCACTCCGAGTCGCCCTTGTGCTGGAAGATCTCGACCAGCGGCTCGAGCGTCGCGCGGCGTCGCGCCGCCTCTGCCTGCTCCGCGATCGGGCGGCTGTCGCCCGACTCGACCCTGAACATGCGCGCCGTCGACGCGTTCGAGTTGTGTGGGATCGCCAGCACGTCGCAGCCCGTCCCGGCGTCGAGGCACTGCGCCGACAGCTCCGACCAGAGCGCCTCGGGGGTCGCGGCGTCGAAGGCGGTGACCGGGCGGTCCGGCACGCGGTCGTTCCTGAAGATCACGTTGCGGTGCATGTTCGAGCCGCCCGGGGCCCAGGTCCACTCGTAGCCGTGCAGCGACGTGAACACACACGCCGCCGTCCGGTCGTAGGCCGCCTCGGTCGCCTCGCGCGACTGCCGCCAGACCGACTCCGCGCGCTGCAGGCAGTCGAAGTCGTCGCGACCACACAGGTCGCCCATGCGCTGCGGGGTCTGCGCCGCGAGCGGCAGCCCGAACTCGACCAGGATGTCGCCGTTCCGGGTCCGCGCATCCACACAGCGGCGCTCGTCGAAGATCGCCGACGACGGGTCGGCGCACGCATCCATCTCGCCGAGGTACTCCGCGTGGTCGGTCACCGCCGCGAAGTCGAGCGGGCGCGCCAGCCTCAGCGCCTGCGTCGGGTCGCCGCTGCCGTCGAGCGGCGCCACCCTGATCTCGTCGCCGCGCGCGAACCGGTAGGCATCCTCGGGGCGCACCCGGTTCTCGTTCACATAGGCGTCGAACGACCACGACGTGTGCACATGCAGGTCGCCATACAGCGCCACCCGCGTCGGCGTCCGGCCCGCACACACCGCCCGCTCCTCGGTGTAGCTCGGCGTGCTGCCCTGAACGGGCCGCGCCGTGTCGACCGCCACGTCGATGTCGGGTGGCTCCGGGCTCGGGCCCGGCTCGCCGCTGCCGTCGGGCTCGCCGCTGCCGTCGGGCTCGCCGCTGCCGTCGACGGTGTCGCCGGGCGGCGCCGCCGTGTCGGCCGATTCGCCGGAGCCAGCGCCATCGCCCGAGCAGCCCGCGGCGACGACCGTCGAGAGCGCGAGCAGGGTGCCGAGGATCGGCGGCGTGGGACGGTTCATGCGGGGTCCGGGCGGCGGGCGGGCAAGCGCCGGTTCTACGCCCATCGGCGGGCGCGGCGCAACCTCCGGCGGCTCAGAGCCTTGAGGCGAGCCACCAGCTCCCAGCCAGGCCGCCGAGCAGCGCCAGGCCTGCGCGCGCCCGCTGCCGCAGCAGCCCGGGCGCCACCCGCGACAGCGCCGACGAGGCCAGCAGCAGCGCCGCCACGAAGCCGAGCTGCGCCAGCTCGATGCCGAGGTTGAACCCCGCCAGCGCCGCGGCGAGCGAGCCGCCCGCGTAGCCCGACGCCTCGAAGGCCGACGCGAAGCCGAGCCCGTGCACCAGGCCGAACAGCGCGGCCATCGACCAGGCCTCGCCGCCGGCCCTGCCCCGCTCCCGGCCGCGCAGCTCCAGCAGGATCGCTGCGGCGACCACCACGACGCTCCACGCGATCGCGGCCTCGACCAGCGGCGCCGGCAGGCTCACCAGCCCCAGCACCGCGGCCGCGAGCGAGGCGGAGTGCCCCACCGTGAACGCCGTCACGCGCACCGCCGCGGCCCGCCAGTGCGGATGCCACACCACGAGCAGCGCCACGAACACCAGGTGATCCCAGCCCGCCGCGACGTGCTCCGCGCCGAGCCGCAGCGCAGAGACCACGTCGAGCGACCGGCGCGCGGGCGCCCCGGCAAGCTCCGTCCATGGCCGCGACGCCGTCACGAGCCGCGGCGGCTCCGCGCCCTCGCGCACGACGACCGAGCCGTGCGACGCCACGAGCGGGCCGACCTCGAGCCGCGTCGGGCCCGCCTCCGCACACACGAACGTCGACGACGCCCACGACGCCGTCGCCGACTCCCACCGCGAGACCCCGCCCGCCGGCGCGCACCCGACCAGGCCCACCGGCAGCGGCTCCGCCTGCGCGCCGCGCCGCTCGCGCCACACGAGCCGCCAGCCCTCACCCGTGCGCGTCGCCTCGACGCTCGCCGGCTCGAACGAGTGTGCCGACGCGACGGCGCCCGCCACACAGCCCGCGAGCGAGAGCGCGACGACCGCCGCCGCGCGCGGCCTCACGGGTGGCCCCGCCGCGCCTCGTCGACCCAGCGCCGCAGCACCTCGCGCCGGGCCTCGTCTGACCGCGCCGCGGCGAGCTCCGACCGGGCGAGCGCCTCGGCCTCTGCGGCCGTCGGGACGCCCGACACCAGGCTCCGGTCGATGCGCAGCACAAAGGTGCCCTGCGTACCCGCAAAGGGCCCGAGCCACCGGCCGGCGGCTCCGTCGGCCGCGAGCAGCGCCCCGGCGACGTCGGGACCGAGCACCGCACGCAGCCGGTGGGCGTCGGCGCCCCGGAGCTGCTGCCCGTGCACGAAGGCGTCGCCCACGGGCGCGTCGGGCTCCCGCGCGAGCCTCGCCAGCGCCTGCTCGGCGGCGGCGGCCTGGCCCGGGCCGGCGAAGGTCCGCACCGAGACATCGAGCTGCCTGACGCCCGCGACGCGCTCCGGGTTGGCGCGGAGCCACGCCGCGACCTCGTCGGCGGGGATCGTCGCGGGGTCGATGTCGCGCTCCGCGGCCGCCTCCATGACCTGCACGAGCCGCCGGCGCACGACCGGGTCATGTCGGTCGAGCCCGAGTCGGCGCGCCCGCTCGACGAGCGCGTCGTCCCAGCCCGAGCCCTCCTCGACGACGGGTGGCGACGCGGGGCTGGGGCGGGGCGAGGCGTCGTCGGACCCGCTGCCCGTCGCACGCTGCCAGAGCGCGATGACGACGGTGCCGGCGACGAACCAGGCGAGCGGGTGCGACGCCACGCCCCTCACGGCGATGGCGGCAGCGACGCGACGGCGGCGCCCAGCACGCGCGTCCAGGCCGCCTCGTCGCCGCGGGCGAGCGCGTCGTCGCCCGGGGCGGTCGGCGCCCTGCCGTCGAAGCCCGGGAGCCGGGCCTCGCCCGGCACCGACTCCACGCTGAGCCGCGCCATCGCGTCGCGGAGGCGGTCGGCCAGGTGCTCGGCGATCAGCTCCGGGCGCGACCCCGGGCGGCTCCTCCGGTGACGCCATGCCCTGATGAGCCGAAAGAGGACATAGGCGACCACAAACCCGAGCAGCAGGCCGCCGACGATGCCGATCGCGTCACCCAGCCCGCCACCGATCAGCGTGCGGCTGAGCCAGAAGCCCACCAGCCAGCTCGGCGCGGCGAGCAGCAGCGAGAGCCGGGCGGCCAGCGCGTCCTCGACCTCGATGCGCGCCGCGAGCTGGCCGCGGTCGAGGTCACGCCCGACGATGAGGCGGCAGTGGTGGCCATGGTCGTTGAGCTCGACGACCGCGGAGCCGTGGGTGACGTAGTGGCGCCCGACGCGCCGTCCGGGGCCCCGGAGCGCCTGCACCATGCGCGGCAGGGCGTGGGCGACGAGGTCTTCGAGCGACTCGTCGGGGGGCGTCGAGAACACGAGGGCGCGGTGCGGGATCGGCATGGGGCACGCATCGGGAGCGGGTCTGCTCGGACAGCGGCGACGGCGTCCGGTTCCCTGCTTGCACAGCGGCGCCGGCCGCGCCAGCCTGCGCCGACCCGCGAGGCGACCAGACCGTGATCCACCTGCTCGACCACTTCGACTCCTTCACCTTCAACCTGCTGCAGGCCTTCGCGGCGCTCGGCGTCGAGGTGCGGGTCTACCGCCCGGGCGACGCCGCGCTCGCGCAGGTCGAGGTCGGCCCGGGCGACGGCTGGGTGGTGGGGCCGGGGCCGCACTCCCCCGCAGAGGCGACCGCCGCCGCCGCCCTGCTGAGGGGCCTCGCCCCCGAGGTTCCGGTGCTCGGCGTCTGCCTCGGCCACCAGGTACTCGTGACGGTGCACGGCGGCGAGGTGGTGCGTGGGCCCGCGCCGGTGCACGGCAAGCCGAGCGCCGTGGAGCACGCGGCGACCGGGCTCTTCGCCGGCCTGCCGTCGCCCATGGTCGCCGGACGCTACCACAGCCTCGTCGCCCGCCGCGAGAGCCTGCCCGCCTGCCTCGTGGTCGAGGCGACCGCGCTCGACGACGGCGCGGTGATGGCGGTGCGGCACGAGGCGCTGCCGCGCTGGGGCGTGCAGTTCCACCCCGAGAGCATCCTGACGCCCGACGGCCCTCGGCTGCTGCAGAACTTCGTCGACCGTTGCCGCGGCGTGCAGCGTGGCGCCGCGCCGCGAACCGCTACTCGAGCGTCCGCACGAGCCTGATGCCGTTGTTGAAGCGCCCGACCGGCTGGGCCCGCTCGCGCGCAGCGAGTCGACAGTCGCGGGCGGTCGAGTTCCAGCTCCCGCCACGCAGGATGTTCATCTGTCCGGCCACATGGTTGACCGGGTCGGTCACCGAACCGGTCGGGTAGGGGGCGAGCGTGTCCCACACCCACTCCGCCACGTTGCCCGACATGTCGCGCAGCCCCCACGCATTGGGCAGCTTCTTGCCGACCGGCTGGATGCCACAGGTCTTGTGACCGGCCACCCACTTGGAGCAGTCCACGCCGTTGGCGTAGGTCACCTGGCTGTTGCCACCATACCAGCCGAGCTCCGACAGCGCCTTGTCGAGCGGCGCGTAGTCGGTCTCGGTGATGCCTGAGCGCCCAAAGGCCTCGCCGCCCCCGGCGCGTGCCGCGTACTCCCACTCCGCCTCGGTCGGCAGCCGGTAGCCCTTGCAGTCAAGGCCCTTGAGCCAGGTGACACGCTTGGTACCGCCGGCCTCGACGACCTCGTAGCAGCGCTCGAGGCTCTCGCGCTCCGAGAGGCGGTTGGCATACTCGACCGCGTCGAACCACGAGACCATCGTGACCGGACAACGCGCCCCACACGCCGCGAACCCGTTGGTGTCGCGGTAGGTGAGGGCCTTCCACTCGTCCTGGGTCACCTCGTTCGCCTGGATCGCGAAGGGCCGGGTGATCGTCACCTGGTGCTGACGCTCAAGATCGGCTCGCCCGGGCTCGGACTCGGGAGAACCCCGCGTGAAGCTGCCGGGCTCGATGCGGAACCAGCCCGCCGGCAGCGAGCTCGTGGTCTGCAGCTTCGGGTAGAGCACCGCGGCCGCGATGGCGATGAAGGCCGCGACCGCGAGCCAGATCCGGAGCTTGGCGAGCAGTCCGCCCTCGCTCGCCGCCGCGACGGGCGGCACCGTGCGGGGCCTCGCGGGCGTGATGACCGGCGAAGAGGCCGGCGGCGCCGGGCGCGGCGCACCGCGTGGAGAGGGCGGGGTGACGGTGCCGTCGCTCGAGACCGAGCCCGAGGCGGCGAACATGGTCGCCGGGGGCGGTCCGCCGGCCGGCATGATGCTGCCGTCCGAGGCCACCTGCGGCGAATTGCCCGGGAGCTGGGTCGGGGCGGGTCCCTTCGGCGACGTGCCCGCGGCCGCAGGTGCCGCTGACGCCGGGTCGAACCCGGGCACGCCCGACAGGTCGCCCGACAGGTCACTCGACAGATCGTCCGGCATGGCGCCGGCCGGCGAGGCAGACGACGCGCCCGCGCCGGACTCACCCTTGCGGCGCTCCTCGGCCTGCTTGCGGGCCTCGACCTGCTCCGGTGTCGGCGGCGCGAAGGCGATCCTCGCAAGCTCCTCCCCGGTCTGCTTTGCCACGGTCGCCCCACCCTTCGGGCTGCTCGGCGTGGCCGATGGAGGCACCGGCTCGAGGTCTCCCTCGTTGAGGGTCAGCACGGTGTCGCGTGCCTTGCGGGCGCTGCCGGCATCGGCGACGGCGTCGCGCATCTCCGCGGCGGTCTGGTAGCGCGCGTCGGGGTCCTTCTGCGTCGCCTTCTCGACGACGTGGCGCAGCCAGGGGAGCGCATCTGCTGGAAGCGTCGGCACCGGCTTGCGGACGACCGCAGCCATGATCTCGTAGGGGTCGCCGATCTCGGCGTAGGGCTCCCGGCCGGCGGCGAGCTGCCAGAGCACCATGCCGAACGAGTAGACGTCGGCCCGGGCATCGACATCGCGCGTGCTCTGGATCTGCTCGGGGCTCGCGAAGTTGGGCGTGCCGCAGAACTCCTGCGCCCGGGTCAGCGCGGCAGCCTCCTCGATCTTGGCGATGCCGAAGTCCATGAGCCGGGGCTCGAAGCCGCCCTCGACCTGCTCCAGGAAGATGTTGCTCGGCTTGATGTCGCGGTGGATGAAGCCCTTCTCGTGGGCTGTCTGCAGCGCATCGAGGATCTTGACGCTGATGTTGCGGATCTGCGCCTGCGTCAGCTTCACGCCGGCCCGGAGCACCTGGTCGAGGTCCTTGCCCCGCATGTAGTCGACCACGAGGGCCGGCACGCCCCGGTCCTCGACGATGTCGGTCACACGCACGATGTGTGGGTGCCGCAGCGTGTTCTGGATGCGCCCCTCACGCCTGAAGCGCTCGCGCAGGTCGGCATGCACGGCGAGGTCGGGGTGCAGCATCTTGAGCACGACCGGCACGCCGAAGGAGTTCTTCGCCTCGTACACCAGGCCCATGCCGCCCTCGCCGAGTTTACGGACGAGCACGAACTTGCTGAAGGTATCGCCTGGCTGGAACATCGTCTCCGCTCAGTGAAGCGCGCCCATCATGGCGCGTCGAACGGGTGATGTGCAACAGGTTCGCACATTGCTCATGCCGGCACCTGCTGCGTGACGCAGTGGATCGCCCCGTACTGCGACACCAGGGCGCGGCAGTCGATGCCGATGACCTCGCGCCCGGCGAAGCAGCCCCTCAGCACATCGAGGGCGACGGCATCTGATGGCTGCTCGAACACGGGCACGAGCACACGCCCGTTGGCGATGTAGAAGTTGGCGTAGCTCGCCGGCAGGTGCTCGTCGCCAAAGCACACCGGCTCGGGCATCGGCAGCGTCACGACCTCGAAGGCGCCTCCGTCGGCTGTCCTGAACGCGCGCGCGCGCTCGAGGTTGTCGCGCATCACCGCCGCGTCGGGGTGCGCGTCGTCGGGCGGCGAGACGATCACGATGCGGCGCGGCGACACGAACCGGGCGATGTCGTCGATATGGCCGTCGGTGTCGTCGCCGACCAGCCCACCGCCCAGCCAGTGAACCCGCTCGCAGCCGAGCAGCGAGAGCAGCATCCGCGTCAGCTCGTCGCGGGTGTGGCCGGGGTTGCGGTTCGGGTTCAGCAGCACCGACTCGGTGACCAGCAGGTCGCCGGCGCCGTTGACCTCGATCGCGCCACCCTCCATCACGATCCCGGGCTCGACGCGCTCCCATCCCCACGCCTCGGCGAGCCGGGTGGGCACCTGGTCATCGAGGCTCGAGGCGAACTTGCCGCCCCAGGCGTTGAACTTCCAGTCGAGCATGCGGCGGCCGCCGCCGTCCCGCCGGACCACGATGGTCGGGCCGTGGTCGCGCGCCCAGACATCGTCCGAGTCGATCCGCCAGAAGGTCGTCTGCGGAAGCAGCCCGCCCGCCCGCAGGATCGCCCGCTTCGCCCGGTGCTCCCAGTCACGGTCGGGCACGAGCACGTGCAGCCGCTCGACCTCGGACAGCCGGGCGCCGAGCCTGCCGAAGACCGCCTCGACCTCGTCATGCAGCCCGCGCCAGATCCCGGGCCGGTGCGGCCATGTGAGCAGCGTCGCCTCGTGGGGCTCCCACTCCGCGGGCATCCGCCACGCGCCCGCTCGCTCCAACACTGCGCCTGCCGCCATCTCGCTCCCTTAGCTCACGGGGTCCCGAACCGGCGCACCAGGCCGTCGTAGAGGTCGATGCGGCGGTCCCTGAAGAAGGGCCACCACTGGCGCACGTCGCGAAGCCGGGAGCGCGAGCAGCTCGCCCGGAGGATCTGCCTGCCGGCGTCTCCCGCCTCGGCGAGCAGCTCGCCCTGCGGCCCGGCCACGAAGCTGTGCCCCCAGAAGCCGAGCTCCTGCTCGCGGCCGGCGCGGTTGGCGGCGGCGACGTAGAGCCCGTTCGAGATCGCATGGGCCCGCTGCGCCGTCTGCCAGGCCTCGCGCTGCAGCCGGTGCTGCTCGGGGCCCTCTGCGTCGATCGCCCCGATCGCGGTCGGGTAGACCAGCAGCTCCGCGCCTGCCATCGCGGTCAGCCGCGCCGCCTCCGGGTACCACTGGTCCCAGCAGACGAGCACCCCGACGCGCGCGTACCGGGTCGAGAAGACCTTGAAGCCGGTGTCCCCGGGCGCAAAGTAGAACTTCTCAAAGTAGAGCGGGTCGTCGGGGATGTGCGACTTGCGGTAGTAGCCGAGCACCTCGCCATCGGCGTCGATGACCGCCGCGGTGTTGTGGTAGAGCCCGGGCGCGCGCTCCTCGAAGAACGAGCTGACGATCACGACGCCCAGCTCGCGCGCGACAGGGCGCAACGACGAGACGCTCGGGCCGTCGAGTGGCTCGGCGTAGGCGAAATGGTCAGGCGTCATCGCCTGGCAGAAATAGGGCCACCTGAAGAGCTCGGGCAGCATGATCACCTGGGCGCCCCCCTCGGCTGCCTCGCGTACTCCCTCGACCGCGCGGCCGAGGTAGTCCTCGTTGGCGGGGTTGGCCTCGAGCTGAACCACCCCGAGCTCGAACGAGTCGGCCGGCTGGCGGGGCGTGGCGGCTGGCGGGGCGTGCGTGGGCTGGCTCATGGATCGCTGGGCTCAGGCTCCCGGTCCCTCCGGTCGCGTTGGCTACCCGCGCCCACCCATCCGGTCAACCACGCTGCGCGCACGCGGCGCTGCGGCGGCGTCAGTCCTCCGCCGGCTCGCCGGTCGGCGCCATCTTGACGATCGCCGGATCGAACCGGGCCACGACATCGACCAGGTCCTGCTGGGCGCGCATGACGTCAAGGATGTCCTTGTAGACCATCGGCGCCTCGTCGATGCCGGCAGAGAGCAGCGTCACTCCGCGCTCCGCGAGCACCTTCTTGACCTGCGACCAGGTCACCGACCGCGCCGCCGCCGTCCGGGACATACGGCGGCCGGCCCCGTGCGACGCGCTCTCGAGCGATGCGGCCACACCGCGGCCCCGCACGACAAACCCCGGCGTCGCCATCGACCCCGGGATCACGCCGAGCACGCCTCGGCCTGCCGGGGTTGCGCCCTTGCGGTGCACGACGACCTCGCGACCGTCGTGGACCTCCTTCCAGGCGAAATTGTGGTGGTTCTCGACCTCGAGCAGCGGCCTGCTGCCGAGTACCCTGAGGAGCTCTCGGTGGATCACCTCGTGGTTCGCCTTCGCATACTCGCCCATCAGGCTCATCGCGGCCCAGTACTCCTGGCCCGGCTCCGAATCGAGGTCGAGCCAGGCCAGCCGGCGCAGGTCGGGCGGCAGCTCAGGGTGCAGCGTCGAGGCCAGCCGCGAGTAGAAGCCCGCGATCGACGCGCCTGCGCCGCGGCTGCCGCTGTGCGAGAGCAGCGCCAAGTGGGTGCCGGCCGGCAGCCCGAGGTCGGCCTGCTCGAGCGTCAGCGTCCCGAACTCGACAAAGTGGTTGCCCGACCCCGACGTGCCGAGCTGCGCCCAGGCCTTGTCGCGCAGCGACGCCACGAGCGGGGTCAGCCCCCAGTCCCGGTCGAGCACGTCATGGTCGCGCCGATCCCCGAACGTCGCGCCCACACCGAACCTCGTCTGCTGCTCCAGCACCCGGGCGAGCCGCGCCGACTCGCCCCGCAGCGCCTGCGCGGGCATGTCGAGCACCGTCAGGCGCATCCGGCAGGCGATGTCGACGCCGACCGCGTAGGGGATCACCGCGCCCTCGGTCGCCAGCACACCGCCGACCGGCAGCCCGTAGCCGACGTGGGCGTCGGGCATCAGCGCGCCCCGCACCGAGACGGGCAGCAGGGCCGCGTTGCGCATCTGCGCGACCGCCTCGTCCTCGAGGTCGATGCCCCACGAGCGCCACGGTACCGGTTCGTCGCGGATCGGCGCGCTCGGCGGGGCCTCGGGCAGCAGCAGCCTG
>JBILLP010000055.1:0-10749 GCA_044376025.1 Bradymonadia bacterium | reverse complement strand
CGCTTGGTCCGGGCGGGCGGAGACGGGCGGCGTGGCCGGTTCGACCCGCGGGACGACCGGAGCATCGAAGCCGCCTGCCGCGAACGAGCCGACGATCGTCCGTGAGGAGACCCCGGGCGCGGAGCCCGGGGCGAGGGTCGCGCCCGAATCGACCGCACCATGGGCGGCGAGACTCGGCACGATGGTGTCGCCGGAGACGGCGCCGGGCGGCAGCGTCTGGGCGCCCCGGTCGATGCCGGAGTTGCCGAACGTGAGCTGTGTCTCGGATCCGAACCGCGCCGCGGCCTCGGGCATCTGTCGGCGGGGGGCGGGTTGCGCAGCGGCGGGCTGAGCGTCGCCGGACTCGAGGTCATCGAAGCCGAACGCAACGCCCCCGAGCATGGTCTTGCTCGAGGCCGGCTGGCTCGGCGAGGGCCCGAGGCCGGGCAGTCCGGGGAGCTGCACGGTGCGCGCGGAGGCGCCCTCGGAGTCGCCGAACGCCGCCGACCAGCGACGCGACGCCTGGTTGGCGTTCTCGCCAACGGCCACGATGCGGTTGCCGGTCACAACGGCAGGGTTTTCCCTGGACGAGGCTTCGTCCTCGGGGCGGACCCCGAACATCGTTGAATCGGGAGCTGGCGGGTCGCCCTCGTCGTCGAGCGTGTGCGAACCGAACATGGTCCGGTTGCCACTGGCGACCGAAGCGCTCCGCAGAACACCCCGCACCCCTGTCGCGGTCTGGGTTCCAACGGGAGCGCTCTGCGCCGCAGGCGGGCTCGACGGCTCCGCGGGCTCAGCCGGCTCGATCGAGAAACCGCGGCCGAACATTGTCCGACTGCCCGATACGCCCGTGCCCCGACCTGCGACGAACGAGGGGTCTCCCTCTCCGATCACGGCACCACACTCGACACACTTTGTGCGATGCGGAGCGTTGTACGTCTGGCAGTTGGGGCAGCGCTTCAAGCTCGACCACGCGTGTGTGCGGCAACTCCCGGTCGCTCTTGCCATAGACCGGGCTGAAAGGGAAGAGCCTACCGTTGCGGTTCGTGCCGCGCGCGGGTAGTCGCAGGCCGACGTCCGACACGACGGGGTTTGCATGAAGTCCGCGCATCTGGCCCTGGTCAAGGCGATCGACGAGGCTGAGTCTTCGGGAGAGATCGACCGCGCGCTCCGACTGCTGGTCCAGAACCTGCCGAGGCTGCCCGCGAGGCCAGCCTACCGGCTGCACGTGGCTGACCTGTGCGTTCGCACGGGTCGCGCGGCGGACGCGACGCGCATCGCCGCCCACTGTGTGGAGCGTGGGCTGAGGACCGGGAACCTGCTGCTTGCGATCGCCGGTGTACGCATGCTGGAGCGTGTCGGGGCGGACACCCGGATCGATGAGGCCCGGGTGTGCCAGTTCGCCTCAGACCGGACCGAGCGGCGCTACGCGGAGCCCCAGCCGGAGGCGTCGGAGCTCGATCTGGTTGCCGACAAGCCGCGGCTGCCACACGACCTGCTGGTGAGTGTCGCCGTGGAGCTCGCCTCGGCGGGCCCACTCCCGCCGTCGCCCGCTGCCGACCTGCTGGGCGTACCGGTGATGACCGACATGCCGGTAGCGGCGCAGACCCTGCTGCTCCAGCGGCTTCGGTGGATCGAGCGCGCCGCCGGGGAGCCGCTTCTGTCGTCGCCCGGGGCCGTCATCGCCTGGCATGTGCTCGGGGCAACCCGGCTCGATGGCGACGCCGCGGCCCCACCCCCGGGCTCCTTCTGCATCCTCGAGGACACCTCGCCGATCGCCGTCACCCGCTGCGCCGTGCTGGCGCTGACGGCCGACGATGCCACGCTGCTCCTCGAGATCCCCGGCGTGCTCCCGGCCATCGACCGCGCCCGCGCCCGGTCTGACGCACGGCACGATCTGCATCGGCTGCTTCGGCTCGACGCCGCGGCACCTGTTCAGCATGCCTCGGTGGTCGAGCGATGGCGGCTGCTCCCTGATGACCCGCCGCGGGGAGTCGGTGGCGAGGCAGCGGCGGTGCTGGTCCTTCGTGGCCGCGTCCGTGTCGCCCACGTCGACGGCGCGGGCGAGCAGACGCTGCTTGCGGGTTCGGCGGCGAGGATCGGCGCCGAAGGCCTGATCAGCGCCGCCACCGGCGAGCCCGCAGAGGTCGCCCTGATCGGGGTCGCAGAGAGCCCTGTCGACGCAAAGCCCGCCACGCCCACCGATGCGACCCCGATGGTGCCACGGCTCGCCCTGCCCCCGCTCTCGAGGCTGCTCAAGCCGCCCGAGGCGCCGCAGGGCGAGGGGTAGCGTCAGGCAGGCGACGTCGTGAGGTAGCGCGAAATCAGCGCCTGGTCGGCCGCGGAGAGGGAGGTGAACTTCACCCCGAAGCTCCGGGCGTTCTCGTCGCCGCGCACACACGTGGCGTTCGTGATCATCACCCGGTTCAGGCCGGGGAGCTTGAACTCCAGCCGCAGAGAGTCGGGCGAGGTCTGGCGGCGATCGAGCACCCGCTCGAGCCGTGCGCCGGTCGACGAGATGTCTCTCGCCACGCAGAGCATCGGGATGCCATCCTCGATCGCATTGAGGAAGAAACGGGCAGGTCGGCGTTGCGCCGTTCGACGTTCGCGAAACATGAAGTTCCCTGTGAGGGGTGGGCAGGATGCCTGCATGTGGGATAACTCCCTACATCACCCCCCTCAAGAAATCGCCGATCCGCTCCCACGCCCCGTGGCCTTGGCGGCTCAGTCCGCCAGTTCGCCCTCGAAGCCGGTGGATGACTCAATCGAGATGACCTTCCACCCGTCGGGTTCCCGCGCCAGGCGGACACTCACCACGCCCGCGGTGAACTCCGCGGAGTCGGCCCGGATGGTCATGCGGCCGTCGGGAGACTGGAGCGCCGCGATGAGGAGCCGCTGCTCCGCCTCGAGTGCGGCTCGGCGCTCGCCGGCCCATACGCGGCCGACGCCCTGCTCGAGCGCCTCTGCGACGAGCGTGACATAGCCCACGAGCGCCTCGAACGGGGTATCGGCACCTCCAGATGACTCCGGCTGCTCTGCGAGGTTCCACCGGCGTCCGTCCCACAGTGTCCGGATCGATCGACCTCGCGCCGTGAAGTAGGCCTCGGTTGCGGGGTCGGCGTCTGCGGGCCGAACGCGGTCGGCCTCGCGAGCCATGCGCTCAGGGTGCTGGGCGCAGGTGCGCAGCCACAAGGCAGGGTCGCGGGGGCGGGCCTCGGGCGCAAGCGTGGCCAGCACCGCCTCGCAGTCGCCCCGCTCGAGCGCGCGCGCCAGCTCCTGGACCGCATCGGCGGCTGAGGGCGGCGGAGTCGTCGCGCATGCGGCGTGGAGGCAGATCGCGGCGATGGCGGCCCGCTGAAGCAGCTGCGGCCTCATGCAGACGGCTCCGAGGCGCGCTTGCGTGCGACGATCAGGGCGCGGAGCCGGTCGGTGAGCGCGGAGACCGCCGCGCCAAGATCGCTGCCCGGCACCGGTAGCGTCCGCGCCTCGCTCCCCGCCACGACCAGCAGCGCGACGACGCGCTGGCTCAGCACGATCGGCACGATCAGGAGCTCGCCATCGAGGACACCGCGGAGCAGCGCGCGGGCGGGGTCGGTGGCGCCGAGCCTGCCCTCGAAGCAGACGGCGCGGTCAACGACGGTCTGCCAGGCGCTGCCGTCGACGAGTTCGAAGCTCCGCCCGCGGATCAGGCGTGCGTCGAACCCCTCGCTCGCCGCCGCCCAGACCACCAGCCGCGGAATGCGCAGGCTGAAGATCATCACCGTCGGGAAGACCAGCCCCAGGCACTCCGCAAACTCGCCGGCGAGGGCGTCACGCTCGTCGATCCCCGAGATCGCCCGGCTCGCTGCGGCGAGTGATGCCCGAACCGCCGGGCTCCCGGCCCCCATCGACGACAGCATCGGTGCGGTGAGGTCGAAGCGCCCGTGCGGAGCAAGGCCGGAACGGGCCGCGCTGTCCGCGTCGTCAGGCCGGCGCAGCAGCGCCAAGATGTTCTCTGGCAGCGGCGTGAGATCGCCGTGCAGGTCGAGGCGGCTGAGCCGATCGCGCGAGAATCCACCGGTGATGCGAGCGGCCGACGGCAGGCCTGGCTCGGGGCCGACGGGTTGGGCGGCGTCAATCGGGCCCCGAGGCGATGGAGCCCGCAGCTTCGCCGGGGCAGGGGTGGTCGACCGCGTGGCAGGCCCGTGCGTCGAGGACGCGGGGACCGCGGCGAGCCGAGCGATGCCCGACGACGAGCGCACCTCATCGGCGTCGCGGCGCAACGACGCCGCATCGAGTGTCCGGAGCTGGCCAGACGTGGACCTGACCTCTGCGCGGCGTCGGAGTTCGTCAGTTGCGACCCGCCAGCGGCGGCTCCCGACCCGCTCGAAGAGCTCCGCAAGCTCGAGCGGCGTCGCGACGACCAACTCGAACGCACAGCCGGTCACGAACTCCGCCTCACCGATCGACTCCCGGTCCGAGGGGTCGACGACTGCAACGAGGAGCCGGCCTGGCCCTGCAACACCGAGCGCCGCCAGCCCCGTCGCCGCGCCGTAGTCGGCAGGCAGTACCTCGAGGACCTGGCGCGTTGCCGCGTCGAGCTGAGCGTGGGTGACGCGAGGCACGTTGAAGCGCTTCGCGAAGAACGCTGCGAGTGCCTCCGGATCAACGACACCCGACACCGAGAGTCTCAGCATCGGTGATCCACCGCCGAGCTCGTTCGTTCGCAACGCCTCGTCGATCTGGTCGCGGCGTGCGAGGCCCGCCTCGACAAGCTCTCGGAGCAGCGCTTCGCTCATGGATTCGGCCACCTCGAACGTCGAGAGCGCCATACATGCAGACGGTGCTCCCTGACAATGAGCCGTTCGCAGACGCCTGCGCCGGCAACGCGGCGAGCGAAAGGAGCCTCCGTGTGCCGACTCAGCCGAGCACCGCCTCGATGCGCGAGAGTGCCTCGTCGAGCTGGCCGTCGTCGATGTCGCGGTGGAGCACGAACCGGACCCGGTGCGAGCCGAACGGCATCGTGCGGACGCCGACCGCCTCGAGACGCTCGCAGACCTCGGACGCGGGTCGTTCGCTCTCGACGATGACGATGTTCGTGGCGACCGAGGCCGGGTCGATCCGCAATGTCCGGAGGCCTGACAGCCGTGAGGCGAGGGTCCTCGCGCGCCGGTGGTCAGCCTCGAGGTCGTTCCACTGCGACTCGATCGCCACGAGCCCGGCAGCAGCGAGGACGCCCGCCTGCCTCATGCCTCCGCCGAGCATGCGCCTGAAGCGGCGAGCGCGTTCGATCCAGCTCAACGAGCCGACCAGCACACTTCCGACCGGGGCGCCGAGCCCCTTGGAGAGGCAGATTGAGGCAGAGGCGCACCCCCGGGTCAGCTCCGCGACGTCGACCCGGAGCGCGACGGCGGCGTTGGCGATGCGCGCACCGTCGACATGGACCGGGAGCCCGCGGCCCGATGCGGCCTCGACGATGTCGCGCATCTGCTCGACCGTCGTCACGCGGCCACCGCCGAAGTTGTGGGTGTTCTCGACCACGACGAGTCGCGTGGGCGGGTAGATGTAGGCGTTGCCCCGGTAGGCCTGCTCGATGTGGCGACCGTTGAACCCGTTGGCGTCGCCGATCTCGAAGAGCTGCACCCCGGCGATTGCCGCCGCGGCGCCGGTCTCGAACAGCAGCATGTGGCCGTTCTGCGACACCAGCACGCCGTCGCCCCTGTGGCAGTGGGCCATCAGCGCGACCTGGTTGGCCATGATGCCGCTCGGCACGAAGGCGCCCGCCTCGAAGCCGAGCCGGTGGGCGACCACGCGCTCGAGCTCGGCGACGGTCGGGTCCTCGCCGAACACGGCGTCGCCGACATCCGCCCCTGCCATCGCGGTTCGCATCGTCGGTCCCGGACGTGTCACGGTGTCGCTGCGGAGGTCGATCGGCTCACGTATCATCGGGGGCTCTCCGCGCCAGGTTGCGGCCTTTCGGGCGCTGACGGGGCCGCGGAGCCGTCGCCGCTTCCTTCGGCGACGAAGTCGGGGCTCCAACCCTCTGCCTGGACACGACGACCGAGTCGGGCCCACGCCTGCTCGGCCGTCGCGGGCGAGGCGATCCAGATCGGCTTGCCGACGACGTCGCCGACCCGGATTGGTCCGAGTGCGCGCGAGTCTTCGCGGTTGCCCCGATCATCATTGAGGAGCACGACGTAGCCTTCGGGGACGGTCCACGAGACGGGCTGACCCCAGTCCGCTGTCGCGGGCACGCTGATCACATAGTCGAGGTCGGTCGTGGACTCGATCCAGAACTCCGCGGCCGAAGCGTTCGCGCCCAGGGCGGTTGCCGCCGCCTCTCGCGCGGGTCCGACGAGCTCGCGCCAGTCTGCCCGCTGTCCGTTGATCTCGACCGCAGCACCCGTGATCGTCACGCTGTCCCCGGCCACCCCCACGAGCCGGGCGTAGTGGAGCGCTTCGCTCCCGCTCGCAGCGCGGACGCGCGTCGGGCGGTAGGCCACGATGTCGCCGCGGCGCAGCTCGGTGGTTGCGCGCTCGCTGACATCGAGGATCACCCGTTCGCCCCTCAGCATCGTGGGCGCCATGCCCCGGTCGCTGACCCACTCTGCCCGCCAGTGCGGCTCGACGAGGACCTTCGCCATCACCGACAAGGGCAGCCAGAAGGTGAAGATCGCCAGCGCCACGTAGACAAGGATGCTGTTGTACGGACGAAGCCGATAGCCCTCCCCGACACGCCTCGCCTCGTTGGTGGCATCGAGCGCGAGCATGCCCGACAGAAAGGTCCAGCCGGCCCCAAAGACAACGAAGGGGATGAAGGGCGAGAACTCGAGCCGCGCCCAGGTGGCCGCGAAGAGCGCCCACAGTCCCACCATGAAGAGGTTGAGAACCGCAGATGCCAGGGGCCTCCCGACATAGGCCCAGCCTGAGGCGGGGCTCAACATCGAGCACCACGCGGCGAGCCACGGGCCCCTGGGAGAAACGATGGGGCCGTCGTCGAGCAGGGCCACGGGTTCGACCTTGTGCGCGTTCACGTGGCTCCGAGCGGGAAGGTGGCGTAGACCGCGACGGTTCCGTAGAACCTGCGGCGACCCGGCGCAATTCTCGAAGACAGCGTGACGGCCGTACCGTTGCCCCGCTCCTGCGCTCGCCCCTCCCCCTACCCGGCACCCATGGCCCTGACGTTCCGTGTTCTCCTCACCCTGGTTCCGCTGCTGTCGGTTGCGACGGCCTTCTCGGGCCTGCCGACCTTCAACCTCGCCCAGACCGCGGTCGGGTCCATCGTCGCAGGCCTCTGCCTTGTGGCGTGGGCAGTCCTGCCGCCCGCCCGGGGTGACGCGGCGCCTTGGCGCGGATTCGCCGCGGGGGCATGGCTCCTCGCGCTCCTGTGGGCCGTGGCCCGCCACCTGCTCGGCGAGCTCGACGCGTCCGGGTATGACCAGCTCGCGCTGTTTGTCCTGGCGACGCCGTTGATCCTCGCTGGAGCCATGCCGCGGTCCGGGGTGCCGGCTCGCGAGGCAGTCGCCGACGGCGTGGCGCTGGCTGCGGTCGCGAACGCGGTGGTCGCACTCTCACAGCGACTCGGGCACGACCTGCTCCCGCGCATCCCGACGGCGACGGTCCATGCGGCGCCGACGGGCTTCTTCGATGACCCTGGCCAGGCGGCAACGTGGTCGGTCATCGCTCTGCCCCTGCTGTGTGGAGCCGCGATGGGCGCGGGTCCGAATCGGCGCTGGTTCGTGGCGCTGGCCGCAGGAGCGGCGGCGGTGTCGCTCGGCCTGACCCAGACATTCGGCTCGTGGTGGGTGCTCGGGGCGTCGTCGGTCGCGGTGGCCTGCCTGCTCGCCTTCTCGCAGGGAGGGCGCTCGTGGAGCCGCGCCGCGGCCTTCGTGGTCCCGATGGCGGTTGCTGCCAGCTTCTCGCTTGCCCCGCCGGCCCAATCCCCGGCCGCCGACCCGCTTCAGTCCATGCGGCATCCCCGCACGCAGATCGAGGCCGGCCAGCTCGGCGGTTGGAGCGATCCGGCGGCAGCCTCGCTCCTCGATGCCGCGACGTGGGACCTCGCCAAGGCCAGCCAGCCGCTGGGTGTCGGCCTCGGGGGCGTCTCGCGCCATGTGCTGGAGCATGTCGACCATGACGCACCGTGGACGGCGGCGCAGACGCTGGGCCTGCGCCCCGTGATCCGTGCGCCGAGCGCGGCGCTGCAGCATGCCGCGGAGCTTGGGATGATCGGCGCGGCGCTCGTCCTGGCGATGCTGCTCCTGGCGCTGCGCGCGACGGCGCGGCCGCGCGCGCTGACAGAGCGCCCGGAGTGGCTCGGCGCCCCCGCGCTGCTTGCTGCCCTGGTCGCGTACGCAGCGGGCCCGGGCCTCTGGACCGCCCCGGGCGTCTCGGTGCTGGCCTGCGCGGTGGCGTTCTCGCTCGACGGCGGTCCGGTTGCCCCGGCCCCGGCCCCGCTCCGGCGGTTTGGTCCGGTCCTGGCCGCCGCCGCGCTGTCGGCGCTCGTCTTCTGGCCGCAGGCGGAGACGCTCCGCTGGGGGTACCACCAGGGCCGCGCGAACGTCTGGGTGTGGCACAGCGGCTACTCGAAGGCAGTCGGGGAGTATGTCTCCGCCTCACAGGTACAGAGCCGGTTCGAGACCTGGTTCAACCTCGGGCTTCTGCAGGTCTCGATGTCAACGGAGGGCGTGCGCAAGGGCGCGGCCTCGATGCAGAAGGCGGTCGAGCTCGACGACTCCTCCGCGAGGGCCCGCTACGTGCTCGCAGAGGCCTATGCCCGCATCGCGCGCAGCGACCAGGCGGAGACGGACCGCAGCCTCGACGACACGGCCGCGCTCCTCGAGACGGCGCTCCGCCTCGACCCGAACCTCGTGTCCGCCGCGATGCTGCTCAGCGACATCTACTTTGTCGCCGGCAAGTTCGATGACGCCAAGGCTGCGGCGAGCCGCATGCTGGGCCGTCCGATCCCGGAGACCGCAAAGGTCGAGCCCAACCTTCGGCTGGCGCGGCTCGCGGAGGACACGACCGATGACCCGGCAACGGCGATGAAGTTCTACCAGGCTGCGCGACCTTGGGTCCGCTCCGCGCGTGAGGCTGAGTGGATCGACCGCAAGCTCGCGCGGGTCAAGCGCTGGATGGAGTCAGGCGTCAAGCCGCCTGAGGATGACGGACACGGCCATGGCGACGAGGAGCCCGACGGCGCGGTGGGTGAGCCCCACGGTGCCGACGACCATGCCGGACACGGACACGGACACGGCCACGAGGGAGCCGGGTCGGGGGCGCAAAGTGGTGACGGGCATGACCACGGTGAAGGCAGCGGCCACTGAAGAAGATGGGGGGTTGCGGTTCCCAAGGCGCTGGCGGCAGATGACCGCCGCAGCGGTGGCGGAGGAGCGGCCCAACGGTGTGCCCGACGGGAGAAAGGGTCCCGACCAGACAGGGACGCCTCGAGGCAGAGCGGCCAGAAGGGGGCTACTCCTTCCAGATGATCCGCCAGGGGCGTCGCTTCAGCTCGCGAACGAACTCGCGCATGTCCTCAAAGATCTCCTCGTCCTTGAGGAACTTGCCGATCGTTCCGTTGCCGGCTGCGATGCCGTCGACCATCGTCTCGATGTCCTCAGCGGCGTTCGCGCCGTGCAGGGTGAGCCGCTCGACGTTGGCGATGGAGTTGTCGATGCGTGTGCGATTGCCGCTGAGGATGCCGTCAGCCGAGGCGAGCGCGCCCTTGGCGTGCTCGACCATGGGGTCGATGTCGCGCGCAATCGAGGCGACGGTGCGGTCGGCGTTGCGAACGAGCGACCTGACGTTCTGGCCGTCCCCGACGGCGTTGTTGAGGGAGTGGCCGAGGCGGTTGAACTCTGCGGAGGCCTGTTCGGCGTTGCCGAAGATGTTGTTCACGGCCTGCCGGTTCTCCTTGAGGATGCCATCGACGTTGGCGACGATGCTGTCGATCTCCTCTTTGTTGACCGTGACGCGCTCATCGAGCGAACCGGCGAGCTTGCCGATGTTGTTGACGAACTCGTCGATGTGGATGGGCTTCTCTCCGCGCCCATTGAGGCGCTCGATGACCTCCTGCAGGCCGCCGATGGTGCGGTAGGCAGAGGAGAGGAGCATATCCATGCGGGGCGGGTCGACGCCCTTGAAGATCTCGCCCTCGGGGACCGCCTGCTGGGCGGGGTCACCGGCGTTGACCTCGACGTAGGGCTCGCCGAGCACGCCCTGGGTGGTGATGGTGAAGCTCGCGTTCTCGCGGAGCAGGCCCCTGGCGCTCTCGTCAAGCCAGAGCGTGGCGCGGACATAGACCGGCCATTCGACCTTGGGGTCCTTGACACCGCCCTGGTACTCAACGGCCTTGACGGTGCCTGAGGGGATGCCCGCGATCCGGACGGGAGCGCCAGCCTTGAGACCGGCCGCATTGTCGAAGTCCACGTAGATGGGGTAGCCCTTCTTGAAGGAGACATCCCCGAGGACAAGGACGAACGCTACGAGGATGGCCACGGCTGCGAGGACAAGTGCGCCGACCTTGACTTCGATGTTGGACTCGTTGGGTCTCATGGACTCGCTGGGGGCTCAGACTTCCATGGGGCCCGTTGGGCGCCCGTTGATGAACTGTTGCACGATGGCGTTGTCAGTCTCCCTGAACAGTCTGGGCGGCCCGTCGAGGATGAACTGTCCTTTGTAGAGCATGGCCACCCGGTCGGCAACGCCGAAGATGGAGCGCAGGTCGTGGGAGACGACGATCGAGGTCACGCCGAGCCGGTCCGAGAGGTCGCGGATGAGCCGGTCGACGAT
>JBILLP010000453.1:0-3438 GCA_044376025.1 Bradymonadia bacterium | reverse complement strand
TGTATCGCGACGGCCCAGCATGCTCGGCTTCACCGATTGAACATCGGGACCGTGTGCGATGATGTCTCGGTCCCGGTCAAGCTGGGTCGGCGCGACCTCGGTACGGTCGAGGAGGGTTTCGCCGCCAGGCTGCGCGAGGGAGATGTCTTCTTGTTCCAGGGGCGTGCCCTCGCGTTCTCTGTGCTCCGTGATGGTGCCCTGCTCGTACGCCCGTCCCGGGCGGTCCCGACGCTGGTTCCGCGCTGGATGGGGGGGCAGCTTGCGATCAGCAGTGAGCTCGCGCCCTGGATTCGGGGTCTCTGGGACGACGCGCAGCCACTCGCGCCGACGGAGGCGGAGTGTGAGGTGCTTCGGCAGGCGCAGCGCGCCGTTGCCCCGCTCCCGGGTGGCCTGCGATTTCACCTCGAGTGGTTCGAGGCACGGGACGGCGTGCACCTGCTGGGATATCCCTTCGAGGGTGCCGTCGCGAACGAGACGCTGGCGCTCCTGCTGGCGTGGCGCTGGCTGCGGTCACGGACGGCGTCGCTCGGGACAGCCGCCAACGAGTACGGGTTCGAAATCCTCGCTCCACGGGGGACAGCCCCCCCGGCCGACCTCGCAGAGTGGCTCTCACCGGCGGGGGTCGAGGAGCAAATCCATGAAGCGGTTGCCGTCTCACAGATCGCGCGCAGGCATTTTCGCGAGTTGGCCAGGATCGCAGGGTTTACGCAGACACGGCAACCGCGCGGATCGATTTCGGGACGAAAGCTGCAGGCCAGCGCGGGACTGATCTTCGATGTCCTGCGCGACCATGATCCGACCCACCCGCTGCTGCTCGAGGCGCTGCGCGAGACGCTCGAGCGGAGGCTCGACCTGTCACGGGCCACATCGGTGCTCGAGCGAGCACGCGAGCACGGGCACCTCCTCACGGCGATCCAGCGTCCGGGCCCGCTGGCCTTTGCGCTGATGGTCGAGACCACGCGGGCGCGGCTGAGCAACGAGACGCTCGAGGAGCGCGTCTCGCGCATGAGGCGGGTATGGAACGTCGAGTCCTGAATCATCGGCTCGGCGGCGTGGAGGTCTCGATGCTGCCCGAGCGCGCGGTGCTGGTCCCTGGCACCGCGACGCTTGTGCTCGGCGACGTGCACCTCGGCAAGGGTGCGCTGCACCGGCAGGCAGGTGTGCCGCTGCCTGACCCCGCCCGCAGTGAGCTTGCGGTGATCGCCGAGCTCGCGCAGCAGGTCGCGGCGAGGCATGTCGTGATCGCAGGAGATCTCGTCCACGGGATTCCGGCCGTCGGTGACGAACTCGTGCATCGCATCGGGCACTGGGTCGAGTCGGTGCCCTTCGACGTGACGCTGGTCGCGGGCAACCACGATCGGCGGCTCGTCGCGCAGCTTGGCGCTGCGGGCCTGTGCGTGATCCGAGGCTCGTTCGATGCAGGCGGTGTCCGGGTGATCCACGAGCCCGATGACGAGCCGGTGCCCACCATCTCTGCGCACGAGCATCCGGTGGTGGTGCTTCGCGCAGGCCGGGATCGCTTGCGGTTGAGGTGCTTCGCGGTAGATGGAACGTCGCTTCGGCTCCCGGCCTTCGGAGACCTCACCGGCGGTCGCGAGGTGGAGCGGAGGCCCGGCACGAGGATTGCCGCGATCATCGGTAGCGGGGTTTCGTGGATGCAAGCCTGAGTTTTGACCCGACATCACTCCGCAGCCTGCCTCCGCACGCCCGGGTAACGCTGTTCCGCTACCTGTCGAGCCGCTTTGCGGCCTGTACGGCGCTGACGCTGCTGCGTGCGGCACTGTCCTGGCACCTCTACGAGATCACCGGCAGCATGCTCCTGCTCGGCACGCTCGGGCTGGCGCAGTTTGTTCCGACCTTCTTCTGCACCGTCGCAGGCGGGCTGATCGCAGATCGGTTCGAGCGGACGCGCGTGGTGAGGATCGCGCAGTGGTTCGTGGCGCTGACCGGGGTGGCTGTAGTCCTGGTGACACAGTGGGGGAGCCTGACGACGCCTGTCGTCTTCGCAGCAGCGGGCTGGGCGGCTGCGTGGGGCGGCATCGAGCAGCCGTCGCGGGCATCGCTGCTGGTGTCGCTCGTGCCGAGGGCGGCCCTGCCGAAGGCGGTCACAGTCGCGGCGACCCTGCAGTCGCTGGCGTTCGCGAGCGGTCCGGTCCTCGCCGGTGGGCTGCTCGCGCTCGGCAACCCGTGGATCGCCTACCTGACTCACGCGGCGCTGATGCTGCTCTCTGCGCTGCTGCTGCGCACGCTGCCGCCCTGTCACCCGCCCCCGGTCGAAGACCGCCCGGGCGTCTTCTCGCAGATGGTCGAGGGAGCGCAATTCGTGAAGCAGCGGCCGGCGATCTGGGGCTGCATGACGCTCGACATGGTCGCGGTGATCTTCGGTGGCGCCACCGCCCTTCTGCCGGTGTATGCCAAGGACGTTCTCGATGCGGGCCCGGCCGGATACGGCATCCTTGCGGCGTCGCTGGAGCTTGGCGCGCTGGCGACGTCGCTGCTGCTGACCATGCGTCGGCCGATCGTGAGTGCGGGGCGGGCGCTGCTGGTGACCGTCGCGGTCTTCGGCCTCGCCACCATGGCATTCGGGGCCTCGACGTCGCTCCCGCTCTCGATGGCGGCGCTGTTTGTTGTCGGGGCGAGCGACCAGGTAAGTGTCGTGCTCCGCCACACCATTGTGCAGCTTGCCACCCCCGATGCGCTTCGCGGACGCGTCTCTGCGATCAACATGCTCTTTGTGCACGCATCGAACCAGCTTGGGGCGTTCGAGTCCGGAGCGCTCGCGGCGGCCACCTCGGCGCCCTTCTCTGTTGTCTTTGGAGGCTTTGCCGCCGTGGTCACCGCGGTCACGATGGCGGGACTCAATCGCGAGCTGCACCGCTACCGCGTGGACCACACGAACGAAGCTGCTTGACCACAGGCTGGCGTGCGGTCCGCGAATGACCTCGGGTGCTGGTTGGGGCGCTGTGCGCCGGCCGTGGTCGGACATGGAGCAGCACCATACATGAGACGCCTCTGCAGCGTTGCGTTCGCAGCTCACCGGGCCGCTCGGCTCGACGTCGGAGGCCTTCGCCGGCATCGCACCGGCGGCGTGGGCGAGCCTAGTGTCCCAGCCGTTCTGCGACCGCCCTGCCGACCCGGCGACCGTCACGGACACAGTCGTTGACGCCGACGCCCCGCCAGGCGTTGCCCGTCAGGTGGAGGGCACCGACGCTCCGCTCCGTCTGTTCGGCGTCACGAAGCCGTGACAGGTGACCAAGCGTGTACTGCGGGATCCCGCGACGCCAGGTGAAGACGTCGGACCGCAGCGGCTCGCCCTCGAGCCCGAGGACGGCCCGCAGCTCGCCGATGACATCGGTCACCGAGGCCTGCTCCGGGGCCGCGACCGCAGCGGGCTCGTGGACCCCACCGGTCACGCATCGCAGGAGCACGGTGCCATCG
>JBILLP010000054.1:0-10802 GCA_044376025.1 Bradymonadia bacterium | reverse complement strand
CAGAGAGCCCCGAACCGTCGCTCGCGGCCTGTACCGGCGCATCAGCCGCAGGCTGGGCGGCGACCGACACGGGCAGGAGGAGCATCAGCGTCAGGGTTGAGGGGCCGCGGATGGACATGGGCGTCATGGTAAGCCACGCTTGCAGATGCAACGCGTGTGCAATACGCTAGCGGGGTTGCTTCATAGATGCAATCCAATTGCATCTGAAGCTAAGCGGGAGCCCTCAGGCCAGCCGGCCGACCTGCGCGCGGCTGCCCGTGTTACCCGCTCATCGCGTCGACAGCGGCTTGCCCGCCGCGGCAGAGAAGGCAGCCTTGGCCCGCTCAGAGGCCTCGTGGTGGTGGAGCATCGGCTGCGGGTAGCGACCGAACGAGGCCATGGGCGCCTCGTGGAGCCGGTGGATCGTCGCGGCGTCGAGGCTGTCGAGCTCCGGCACCCAGCGCTTGATGTAGGTGGCGTCTGGGTCGAACTTCGCCTGCTGCAGCCAGGGGTTGAAGATCCTGAAGTAGGGCGCGGCGTCGGCGCCGGTCGACGAGGCCCACTGCCAGGAGCCGTTGTTCACGGCCGGGTCGTAGTCGGTGAGGTGCTGGGCAAACCAGGCTTCGCCCTCTCGCCAGTCGATGAGCAGATCCTTGACCAGGAAGGAGGCGACGATCATCCGGGTGCGGTTGTGCATCGAGCCCGTCGCAGCCAGCTCGCGCATGCCTGCGTCGACGATGGGGAAGCCGGTGGTCCCGGCGGTCCACCTCGCCCAATCCCCCGGGTCATTGCGCCAGGCGACCGCCTCGAACTCAGGCCTGAACGCGCGGCCGAAGACGACCGGGAAGGCCGCGGCGAGCTGTGTCATGAAGTCACGCCAGTACAGCTCCCGCTCGATGCCGTGGCCGTTGCCGTGCGCGTCGCGCGAGGCCCAGAGCACCTCGCGTGGCGAGATGGTCCCGAACTTGAGGTGCGGGGACAGCTCGGTCGTTCCTTCGACCGCGGGGAAATCGCGCATGGAGTCGTAGGCCGCGAGCCGTGCGACCCGCGCTAGGTGCTCGAGCGCCGTTTCGCGTCCGCCGCGCAGCCGAGGCGTCGCGCCGGCCGCCGCGGCGATCTCGTCGAGCCGGTTCCAGCCGGCCTCGCTTGCCTGACCCGGCTCGAACCGGACACCGGCGTCGAGGGCGACCGGCCTGGCGACCTCGATGGTCTGCGCCCGCTTGTAGAAGGGCGTGAACACGCGGTACGGCTCCCCGCTCGGCAGCGTCACCTCGCCGGGAGGATGAAGCAGCACGTCGTGCCGAGCGTGCGCGGCGATGCCCGAGGCGGCACAGGCGTCGGCGAGCCGCTTGTCGCGCGACCGCGAGAACGGCGTGTAGTCGCGGTTCCAGAAGAGGGCGTCGAAGCCTCGCCCCGCCAGCTCGGGGACAAGCGCCTCGGGGCTGCCGACGCGCAGCTCGAGCGAGCCGCCCCGCGCCCGGATCGCTCGATCGAGGCTCCGGATCGAGTCGGCCATGAAGCCGAACCCGAACCTCGAGAAGAAGCGGTGACCGGGGCCTTGGCGAGGATCAAGGGTGAAGAAGAGCGTCACACGACGCGACGACTCCAGCGCCGCGCGCAGCCCGCTGTTGTCGTCGAGCCGGAGGTCACGGCGAAAGAAGAAGGCAGCGTGCTGGTGTTGCATGGCAGGCTCAGGCGTTGAGACAGAGGCGCGGGGCCATGGGATGCGCGCACGCAGGCGCGGGTGCATCGACGCGGGGGGCGACGCGGCGACTCGCGGTGTGCTAGGAGACTCCCGAGTGTAGTCGTCGCCCGGGGCCCGGAGCCACTGATGAGCTGGTCATTCTCGCGAAACGTGGTCGCCGTCGCCGGTGCGACCTTTGTCGGGCTCGGGCTGCTGTACGCCGTGAACCCGCTGGCGGTGGAGTTCGCCGGGGTGACGGCCAGCTCGCCCACGGGGCTCTCTGACCTCCGCGCGGTGTACGGCGGCGTGTCGCTGGGCCTCGGCGGATGGCTGCTCCATCGCGCGGTCACGGCCCGCGAGCTCCGCGCTGCCAGCCTGCTGGCGGCGCTCGTCTGCGCCGGTCTCGCGTCGACCCGGACGCTGGGTCTGGCGGTCGACGGAGTGACGGGGCTGTCGGCCTCGTTCGCGGCGTTCGAGGCGCTTGGAGCCATCGTGGGCGCCATGGCGTGGCGCCGGGCAACGGAGGGTTGATGCGCAGGGTTGACGCCATCGTCGCCGGCATCGCGACCACGGTCGGGGCGTGGCTGCTCACCTGGCGCAGCACGGGTGATCCCGACGCGTGGTGGCACCTTGCGGCCGGTCGCATGGCGGCCGCAACGCAGACGTGGCTCCCGACGGACCCCTTCTCCTACTCCTTTGGCGGCACCGCATGGGTGGCCAAGGACATCGTTGCCGACCTGCTGCTCTGGCGCGTCTTCGAGGTTGACGGCTTTGTGTCGGTCGCGCTGTTCCTTGCGGTTGGGTTCGCGTTGGCCGCCTGGCCGTGGCGACACCACCTCCGCCCGGTGGACCCCGCGGCGCCCGACTACCGTCCCGCGATCTTCGTGGCGGCGCTGCTGGTCTACTTCGCGGCGATCTCGATGTCGGCGACGCTGCGCCCGCGGGTCTTCTCGTTGATGCTGCTTGGCGCGCTGCTCGGCTGCCTCGAGCGTGTGCGGCTCGATGCCCAGCCCGACGGCGTTGCGGCTGTGGCCGGTCGCAGGAAGCGTTGGGGCCACGTTGTCACGCTGGGCGGGGTTGCGGGCCTGGCCTTCGTGCTTCACCGCGGGGCGCTGGCCGCCGCGCCCCTGCTGCTCGGGCTTCCGCTCTACCTGGCGGTCGCGCGGTTCGCGGGGCGCTGGCCGCGCCTGGCGACCTTGTTCGGGCCGGCGCCGACGTGGGGCGCGGTCGCACTGTCGGGGGTTCCGCTGTGCATGCTCGTCGGCGCGGTCTTCGTGCACCCGAGCGGCTGGGCCGCGGTGACATCGACCTTTGGCGTGATCGGTTCAGACATCTACCGAGCAAACGTTTCGGAGTTTCAGCCGATTTCGCTGGGCGATGCCTGGGAGCATTTTCGGGTCACGATGGTCGTAGCGAGCCTGTCAGCCATCGCCGCGGCGTACGCCTCCGTGCGCGCCCTCGCGGGTGACACCCGCTGGCAGGGGCTCGCTTGGCCGCTTGCGGTGGCCGTCGTGTATGCCTCACAGGCCCCGTCGTCGGTCCGCTGGCTGTCGTACGTGTCAGGCGCCTGCGTGGCGCTGCTGCTCTGGATTGCCGGGAGGTGGGTTGCCAGTCTCTCGTCGCGACATGCGGAGTCCGCGCCCTCGCCACGGCTGATGACCGTGCTCGCCGCCGTCAGCGGCCTCTCCCTGATCGCGGGCGTGCACACACACGAACTCGGTCCCGGCGAGGCCCCGAACCGCTTCCCGTCTGGTGCGCTCGCGTGGGCCCGCGAGCATGGCCTCGGGTCGCGCGTCCACAATGCCTTCGTGTTCGGCGGGTACCTGGCCTGGGCAGAGGACGGCGCATTCAAGCCGCTCATCGACGGCCGGAATGACATGATCTACCCTGCGGAGTTCTTCTTGCGGTGCGTCGAGGCGCAGCGCGACCCTGCCGCATTTTCGGCCCTGGCGCGCGAGTTTCCCTCGGATTTTGTCCTGGCATCGAATCCTGGGCCGCAGCCCGCGTTCGGGTTCCTCGACCAGGACCCGGACTGGGTGCCCGTGTACTGGTCCGAGCCGGCCACGATCTACCTCCGCAGAGGCACACGGCCCGACCTCGAGGCGCAGGCGTTCCGCTTCCTCAAGCCGTTCCACCCGTCTGAGTCGATCGCCGCCGCGGTGCGCTGGGCGGGCAGCGACCGCTCACGGCTGGCTGCCATCGAGGCAGAGCTCCTCCGCATGCAGGCCGCTTCACCCGACGGCGTGCAGCCGCTCAGCCTGCTCGTGGTCTTCTACCATGGCCTGGGCCCCGATGCCGCGCCCCGCCGCGATGCCGCCTGGGGCCGGCTCCTGGCCGTGGCCCCCGAGCACCCCGCGGTGCTTCAGCTCGCCCGCGCCCTCGCGCTGCCGAAGGCGCCGTAACCCCTCAGAGTTCGCACCAGTCGACAAGCGTGCCCTCCGCCACCTCCCCCTCACCGGTCGGGATGCGCGCCAGCGCGGAGGTCGCCGCCGCATTCGAGAGCATGTGCGAGGCCTGGTTCCTCAGGGGCCTCAGCGATACCTCTCCCAGCGTGCCGAAGACGAGCTCGCAGCGGCACCAGGCCTCACGCAGCACGTTGCAGCGGACGGGCGAGGCAAGCGGGGCGCGGTGGAATCGCGGGCCAGCGGTCGCCACTCCCTGCATCAGGTCGAGCACCCTGCGCACGTAGACCGAGAGGCCCACGAAGACCGCGGCGGGGTTGCCCGGCAGGCCCAGCATGATCGTCGATCCGAGCCGGCCGGCGTAGAGGGGCTTTCCGGGCTGTTGGCGGACCTTCCAGAACAGGGTCTCGAACCCGACCTGCCCCGCGGCCTCGACCACGTGATCCCGATCCCCGACCGATGCGCCTCCGGTCGTCACGAGCAGGTCGACGCGCGCCGCGAGGTCGGCAAGGAGCTCGCCGATGGCCGCCAGGTCGTCGCCCACCACACGGGTGGCGACTACCTCTGCGCCCGCCTCCTCGAACCAGCTCAGCGCCAGGGGCTCATTGGCGTTGAATACCTGCCCCCGCTCCACGGGGAGGCCGGCGGGGACAATCTCGTCGCCCGTGACCACGATCGCGACGCGGACGCGCGGGGCGACCGACACCGCCGCAATCCCTGCCATGGCAAGGGACCCTATCGCGCCCGGGGTCAGGCGCTGGCCCGAACGGGCGATCGTCGCGCCCCGGGCCAGCTCCTCACCGATACCCCGGACATTGGCGCGCGCGTGGACCGGCTGCCGGAGTTCGATGGCCGCCTCGTACCGTGCGACATCCTCCTGCCGGATCACCGCATCGGCCCCGGCGGGAAGCTCAGCCCCGGTGAAGATGCGCCACGCCTCGCCCTCGCGCAGTGTCGTCGCGGCGGTGCTGCGACCTGCCGCGCTGAGGCCGGTCACAATGAGCCGGAGGGGCCGCGCTGCCGACGCGATGGTGGTATCGGTGCTCCGCACCGCGAAGCCATCCATCGCGCTCTGCACGAAGGGTGGCAGGTCGATGCTCGAGGCGACATCCTCGGCCAGCACAAACCCTCGTGCAGAGCTGAGGGGCAGAGAGACCGGCCGCAGCGGCGCGATTGCCGATGCCAGCAGGGCGAAGGACTCGTCGATCGTGATCATGTGCCCTCCGTGACGGCAGACAGCAGCACCGGGATCAGCGCTGCGATGGCATCGTCTGTCAGCAGGCCGTGGTCCTCGGTAGCGAGCACCGCGGCGCCCCTCACCCTGCCCGCGTGGACCGGCCATAACGAAGCGGCCGTTGCGCGCCGTGCAGCAAACGACCTGAACTGGTCTGCGACGCCCGGCCACGCCTCGGACAGCGTCTGCGCCAGCGCGTCGATGGCGCCCCTCGACGGCGCGTCGCCGGGTGGTCCCAGGAGGATCAGGAGCTCGGAGTCGGCGTCGACCTGCTGGGCAAGCCAGCCTGGGACCCCCGCTTCGGACTGCGCCGGCCAGGCGCTGACCACCGCCTGGTAGGGTGTCAGCTCCCTGAACCAGCGCCGCACACGGGGCGCGGCGCCGGCGGCATCAACGAGCAGCACCGACACGCGGAGCGGGTGATCGACACCCGCGCGATCTGATTTGCCGCCCGTCTTCGAACAGAGCTCGACGGCTCGGATTGCGACGTCGGCCGAGTGTGGCTTGAGGACATCGTAGAGGGTCAGGGCTGCGACCGCGGCCGCCGTGAGCGCCTCCATCTCGACCCCGGTCGGGGCGATGGTCGTGGCGGTGACGTCGACAACGATGCCGTCCTCGACAAATGTGAAGGTCACCGCGCAGGCCGTGATCGGGATCTGGTGGCAGAAGGGGATGATATCCCAGGTCTTCTTCGCCGCCTGCACCGCGGCGACCCGGGCAATCTCGAGCGCGTCGCCCTTTGCGACACGGCGGTCCCTGACAAGCTCGATGATTTCGGGCGGCATGGTGACGTGGGCGCTCGCGCGGGCGTCGCGTCGGGTGTCGGGCTTGTGGGTGATGTCGCGCATCGGGCTCTGTGTGGTTGCCGTGGGGCGGTGATGGCGTCAGCGAGGCGTCAACGGGACGCCCATGAGCCAGGCGTCATCACCCTGGGCGTAGGTTTCGCGCTTCCAGATCGGGACACGCCCCTTGGTCTCGTCGATGGCCCAGCGGGCGGCCTCGAAGGCGGCGCCCCGGTGCGCAGCCCTGACGACGACCAGGACCGCGGTTTCGCCGATGTCGAGCGCTCCGAACCGGTGCTGGATGCGGACCCGCGAAATCTCGAACCGGCGCATCGCCTCGAGCTCGAGATCCGCAATCAGGCGGGGGGCGAGTTCGGGGTGGGCCTCGTACGCGAGCCCGAGTACCCGCGAGCCCTCGTTGTGGTCCCGGATGGTTCCCGCGAAGCAGACCATCGCGCCGGCTGCAGGGTCCTCGGTTTCGGCCAGCAACGCATCGAGGCTGAGCGGGGCCGCGGTCAGCCAGCGATCGGGTGTACTCATCGCGAACCCCCCGAGACCGGTGGCAGCAGCGATACGTCGTCGCCATCGTTCAGCACCCGGGCCCCCACGATCAGGCTGTCACCGATCGCGAGGGCGGTCGTGGGCCTGCGCGACTCGAACGCCGGCCACCGAGAAGCGACCGCATCGAGCAGCGCGTGCGCGGTTGAGCCTGCCCGGAGCTCGAAGCGACGATCTCCCGGCATCAGGTCGCGCAGCGACGCCCACGGCGTGACCGTGACGACGATGTGGCTCATCCGCCGAGCCTCGACATGCCGGTGTGGGTGACCTGGTCCACATCCCAGTGGTGCCCGTCGGGCTTGATCCGGGCAGCCTCGACGAACCCGTCCCGGACTGCCCGGGCGTCCCGCGCGCGGATCGCATCCCGCAACGCGACCTGCACGTCGAAGGCGAGGCAGGGACGCACCTCGCCGGTGCTGGTGAGGCGAAACCGGGTGCAGTCCCGACAATACTTCTCTGAGAGCGGCGTGATGAACCCGAGGCGGCCGGGCGCTCCCGGCGCGCGCCAGTACTTCGCAGGGCCGTTTCCGCTGGCGTCGGTCGCCGGGACAAGCCCGTGACGCTCAACCAGCCCGGCCCGAAGGGCTGTCAGGTTCGCGAAGCGACCGAGGCGACCGAGACTGGCGCCCTCGCCAATTGGCATCAATTCCAGGAAACGGACCGTGATGTCCCGTGTCCGCGTCAGCGCGAGCCACTCCTCAACCTCATCGTCGTTGAACCCGTTGAGCACGACCGCGTTGATGCGAAGCGGACCGAGGCCGGCCTCCGCCGCGGCCTCGATGCCCCGCCAGACGTCGCGGAGGTGCCCGTTGCGTGTCACCGACGAGAACCGGTCGGGCCGGAGGGAGTCGAGGGAGATGTTGACCCGCGTCAGCCCCGCGTCGCGCAGTGCCCGGGCGTGGCGATGCAGGAGCAGCGCGTTCGTCGTGAGTGAGAGGTCGGTCACGGCCGTCTCGCCGCGGATCTTCGCGATCAACCCTGGCAGGTCGGGCCGGAGCAGCGGCTCCCCGCCCGTCACGCGCACCCGGTGGATCCCGAGCTCGGTGGCCACACCGAGCGTGAAGAGGATGTCGTCGAACGTGAGCAGCTCGGCCGTCCGGGCGAACTTCAGGCCGTCTGCGGGCATGCAGTACTCGCAGCGCAGGTTGCAGCGGTCGATGACCGACAGCCGGAGCGACCTGACGGGCCGCTGGGCGCGGTCGAGGAGCGTGGGGACGGGCGTCATCGGGGCAGGGTGGGGGGCCGGTGCGCAGAGGCACCGCAGACGATCCGGCGTGTACGAACCCTCACGCGCGAAGTCGAGCGCTGCGATGCAGCCCGCTGCACCACCGCACGACCCGGCGCGTCACGCCTCGAGGCCAACCAGCCTTCGGCTGACCTCGTCGAGGCGCCGCTCGTTCGCCGGATCGTGTGCCTCTGGATTGGGCGAGCGCAGCGGCAACCCACCCTTGTTGGCGGCAGGGTCGCGGTAGAGGCCAAGCTGGCTGAAGAAGGCTCCGTTGTGGGCCGGCACGTCGGGCGAAAGGACAGCGTGCAGCGTGACCTGCGTGCCCTCCCACGGCTCGATCATCCCCTGCATGCGCAGGAATGGCCGAGCCACGTAGTCCTGGACCCAGACCGGCATGAACGACTTGACCAGCGCGGTGCGAACCCAACCCGGGTGCACGCTCACCGCTGTCACGCCCTGGGGCCCGAGCCGCCGCGCCAACGACTGCGCATGCAGCACGTTCGCCAGCTTCGACTGCGCGTAGGCCGCCCACCCGTCATACGGGCGCCGCTCGAAGTTGAGGTCATCGAAGTCGATGTGCCCCTCGCGCCCCTGCGCCACATCGTGGTAACAGCTCGACAGGTTGACCACACGGGCCCCGGGCGTGGTCGTGAGCAGCGGAACAAGCAGCTCCGTCAGCAGGTAGTGGCCGAGGTGGTTCGTGCCGAACTGCGTCTCGAAGCCGTCGACCGTCTTGCCCTTTGGGGTGTTCATGACACCGGCGTTGTTCACGAGCGCGTCGAGGCGGGCATGCCGGGCCGTGAACCGTGCCACGAACGACCTGACCGAGCCCAGGCTGGCGAGGTCCAGCTCCATGACCTCGACCTCGCCGCGCAGGCCCTTCGCAACGATCTCGCCCCGAACGCGCTCGCCCTCCGCGACGCGCCGGCAGGCGAGCACCACGTGTGCCCCCTGGCGCGCAAGCTGCTCAACGGTCACCCGGCCGATGCCGGAGTTCCCACCGGTCACGACCATCACGCGGCCGGAGAGATCGAGTTCGAGGAGCTTGGGATCACAGGGAATCGGACGCTTCATGGCTGCCTGCCGCAACGGGGATTGGCATCGCTGCCTACGGGGTCGCGTGGTGCTTGGCAACGAGCGGGCGGCGCTTCGGCCGGCGGTCGCAGCGCGGCGCACAAGACGTTCCGGCTACCCCGCTGATCGAGGGCGTGGACCCGCCGTGTTGCTTGATTCCGGGCCTTTCTACACAGCCGGGGATTTTGTCGGGTTGCTCACCCTCGACACCGTCGTCGCAACATGGCACGGCAGCCCCCTGGCAACGCGTCGAGGCGTGTCACGCTGAGCCCGCCGATGGAGAACAACAACAACGCAGTCCCCGCCCGGTTCGGTCCCTGGCTTGACCGGCTCCGCTGGTCGACCACCGGCCGGCGAACGGCCGCCGCCGAGCGATTCACCCGCGCCGTCGTCTCCCCCTGGGCCCGGACCCTGTTCAGGCCCTCGTGGACCGGCCTCGAGCACCTGCCGCGCGACCGCCCCTTCATGCTCGTCGCCAATCACTCCGCCGGCATCGCAATCGCCGAGCTCGCCAGCTTTGCCACGCTCTGGACCTCGGGTGAGGTCAGCGCGCTCCCGCTCGCCGGGTTCGCCCACCCGGTCGGCTTCAGGAGCGCGCCCGGGCGCTGGGTCCACCGCCACGCCGGCTCCGCGCCCTCGACCTATGGAGCCGCACACGAGGCGCTGCGGTCTGGCGTCTCGCTGCTGGTCTTCCCCGGCGGCGACCACGAGTGCCTGCGGCCGCTCTCGAGGGCGCACGAGGTCGATTTTGCCGGCCGTACCGGATTCCTGCGGATCGCCCGCGATTCCGGCGTCCCGATCATCCCCATGGGCATCCGCAACAGCCACTTCACGGTCCCGATCGCGGGCCGCTCGCGGCTGCTGGCCCGGCTCCTCGTGCTCCCAGGCCTGCTCTACGGGGTCAAGAACTGGACCATCAGCGTGAACTCCGTGATCGGCGCGGCGGCGATCTCGCTGCTCCCCTGGCCGGTGTGGGCGCGCGTCGCGGCCGCCTGGCTCTGGCTGTCATCACCCTTCATCTTCGTGCCGGTCGTCCCGGCCACGATTCGCTTCAGCATCGGGCCGCCCCTCGAACCCGTCGACCTCTTCGGCGAAGACCGGCAGCGCCCGCTTGGCGACGCCCTCGCCGACGTCACGGCGAGGGTCCAGCAGCAGGTCGATGCGGGGGCTTCGCGTCGCTCTCGCCGCCAAGCCTGAGGCCGCGGGCGCCACGTTGCCCCGCGATCGCAAGGGCCGTGAGCAGCAACGCCGCGACGGCTCCGAACATCGGCAGCGTCTCGACCACGGCACCCAGCCGGTTCGAGATCCCTCGCCACGCCCCAGACGCTTCGGACACCAGCGCCACGACAACCCCGGCTTCCCTCACGGTTGCCATGGTCAACAGCACGGTGGCGACCGTGGCCGCCGCCGCCACGCCCAGCGCCCCCGTCCGCGCCCCGCGACGCGAGAGCGCGACCAGGCAGAAGAACATGCTGGGAACCCACGTGTAGGACCAGGCAAAGTTGTTGACGCAGAAGATGGCCGCCAGCACCGCCAGCAGCCGCAGGCTGCGCGAGCGCCAGCATACCGAGGCCACAAGCAGCAGTCCCATGCAGCCCACAACCACGGGCCGGATGCCAGGCTCGGGCCACCCGCTCACCGCCGACACCGACGCCTGCAGGCTCCACCGCAGTGCCTCGACTCCCTGAAGGCCATCGGTCGCCACAAGGCCCGACATGCGGGCCAGTGTCGAGGCAAAGGCCGCGCTCTCACGCGGGGTCGCTGCGAGCGTGACCACGCAGGTCGCAAACCCGAGCACCCCTGCCTTCAGCTCAGCGCGGCTGCCCTCGTCGGCACGCCGCAACGCCGCAGCGACGAGGCC
>JBILLP010000452.1:0-3451 GCA_044376025.1 Bradymonadia bacterium | reverse complement strand
CGTTGGGCGGCGTGCTCTCGACGCAGGTCGTGCGGCGGCGCAGCGCGTCGCCCGGTTCGCACGCCACCACGCCGGCGTCGCAGGCGCCGCACGAGGCGCCCAGCGGGTCGCCGGTCAGCGAGCCGAGCCCGCCGCAGGCGTTCGTGGCGCCGGGCGGCACGCAGCCCGTCTCGTCGCCCGACAGGCAGATCACCGCGCCTGCCGCGCCGTCGGCGTCGCAGGCGCTGCCGGGCGCGTCGGTCAGCGCCGCGCAGCCGCCACACGCGTTGAGCGCCGCACCCACACAGCGCACCCCACCGTCGGCATCGCAGGTCCACACACCGCCGCACGAGCCACACTCCGTCCCGGGCTCCCCGGCGAGCGGCTCGCAGCCCCCGCACGCGTTGCCGCCCTCGAGGTCGACGGCCACCAGCACCAGCCCCTCGCACAGCAGCACGCCGCGCCGGCAGCCGACCTCATAGAGCACGCCCGGGCGTGCCTGCACGCCCGTGACGCCCTCGGGCAGCGCCAGCGGGCCCGTGCCGCCGCAGCCGTTGGTGCCCTCACCCGCGCAGCGCGACCGGCTGTCGCCGTCGCACGCGACCACGCCGGTCGCGCCGTCGCCGAGCGCGCACTCGGTGCCGGGCTCGAGGATGAGCGGACCGCAGCCGCCACAGCCGTTGGGCGCGCTGTCGCCCACGCACTCCGCTCGGCCGGCGCCGCAGGCCCAGACCCCGTCGCCGCACAGGCCGCAGGCGGCGCCCAGCTCGCCGGGGAGCACCCCGCAGCCGCCGCACGCGTTGGGCGTCGTGGCGCCGGTGCAGCTCAGGTCGACGGTGCCCGAGCAGTAGAGCGTGCCGTCGTCGCAGAGGCCGCACGGGTCGCCCGGGCCGGCCGGCTCGCCGCGGTAGGCGAGCGGCTCGTCGCCGCCGCAGGCGCTGACGCCGCCCGGATCGGTGTCGGTGTCGCCCGTGTCGGCCGTGTCGCCCGGGTCGGTGTCGCCCGGGTCGGTGTCGGTGTCGGCCGCGTCGGTGTCGGCCGCGTCGGTGTCGGCCGCGTCGGTGTCGGCGATGTCGGGCATGGCCGACAGGTCGTAGAAGGTCGTGCAGCCCGCGAGGGCCAGCAGCAGGGCCGCGAGCGCGAGCAGCGAGGCGGGGCGTGTCGGCAGGGTCGGCATCGCAGGTCTCCAGATTCGGCTTCGCGCCGTTGGCGATAGCAGGGGCGCGGCGGGGCTGCCAGCGGGCGGGGGACGAAGGCGGGCAACTGCCCCACGCTGGAGGCCCGCGACCGGCGCAGAAGCGGCGGCTCTGCTGGAGCACCATGCTCTCGCTGGAGTTCTCCATCGTGCTGGCGGTCTCTGCCGACTTCGTCGTCGCGCCGATGCTCGACCACCTGCAGCAGCGCGAGCACGTGAGGGAGCTCCCGAGCGAGCAGGTCAGGGGGCGGTGCCGGAGCGCCACGCTCGCCGAGTTGCCGAGCCCTGCGCATTCAAGTACGTTTCGAATCGTGCAGCCACCCCCGACGTGGGGCTCGAGGAACCCATGCCTTCCGCACTCCGATCACCCGACGCCGCTGCGGTGCAGCAGGCTCCTGAGCCCACCGAGCTTGGTGCAGACGCGGGTCGGCCGAGCCGGTCCATCACGGTTCGGCTCCTTCGTCGGGGAGACCCTGCGCCGTCAGAAGACGATTGGGCCTCGGCCACGCCCTCTGAGCGTATCGCCGGCGTGTGGGAACTGACCCGGCAGTGCCTGGCCTGGAATCGGGAGGGAGGGGATGAACCCAGACTTCAGAGATCTGTTAGCCGAGTTCAACGTAGCCGGCGTTGAGTTCCTGATTGTTGGCGCTCACGCCCTCGCCGCACATGGGCTGGTGCGAGCGACGAAGGACCTGGATGTGTGGGTTCGCCCAACGCCGGCCAACGCCGCGAAGATCATCGAGGCGCTGCGACGGTTTGGCGCGCCGCTTCAAGACCTGACGCCGGCAGACCTGTCCGAACCGGGCGTCGTGTTCCAGATCGGGGTCGAGCCCGTTCGAATTGATCTGCTCACCGAGATCGATGGCGTCTCCTTCGACGATGCCTGGCTCGGCCGCCTGCAGGCAACGTTTGCCGACCAGACTGTCGCAGTGCTTGGGCGCGCGGAGCTCATTCTGAACAAGCGCGCCGCGGGTCGGGATCAGGACCTTGTGGATGTACGCTGGCTGGAGCGTCATCCACCCGACGCGTAGCGCGACGCTCGTCGCATGGCCACGCGGCGTCTCTGCCGACTTCGTCATCGCGCCGATGCTCGACCACCTGCAGCAGCTCGAGCAGGTGATGGAGCTCCCGCGCGAGCAGGTCAGGGGGCGTTGCGGGCGAGGCGGAAGCCGTAGCTGAACCGGGTGGTGGGGTGGCCGCTGAGGCGGCTGGCCGCACGCGAGCCCTCCGAGTAGTAGAGCCAGTTCCCGCCGCGCACGACGTGACCCGCACCGAACAACGGGCCCAGCGGATCGGTGACCGTGCCCGGGTAGCTCCCGTACCAGTCCCAGGTCCATTCTGCGGCGTTCCCCAGCATGTCGCGCAGACCCCACGCGTTCGCCGCCTTGCCCCCCACCGCCTGCGTGCGGTTCCCGCTGTTCAGGCACCACCAGGCGATCCCGTCGAGGTTCGCCTGCGGTGTCGTGCAGTCGGTCACGGTCCCTCTCAGGTTGCCCGCGTAGGTGGCCGTCCTCGTCCCCGCGCGCGCCGCGTACTCCCACTCCGCCTCGGTCGGCAGCCGGTATCCGGTGCAGTCGAGGCCGACGAAGGTCGCGCCCGCGCAGAGGTCGTGCTGGCCGTCTCGCCAGCCGTCTGTCGGGTCGGCGCAGCCCGTCAGCGTGTAGCAGTCCGGCAGCCCCTCGGCCGCCGACCTCGCGTTCGCAAACGCCAGCACGCTGTACCAGTCAACCTGTTCGACCGGGCAGTTGTCGCCGCACGACGCAAAAGTCGACGGGTTCACGCCCCCGCTCAGCGCCTTCCACGCGCGCTGCGTCACCTCCGTCCGGTCGACAAAGAAGGCCCGCGTCAGCGTCACGCTGTGCTGGACTTCGCGGTCGACCCTGCCAACTTCGTCTGTCGGCGAGCCCATCGTGAAGCTCCCGGCCGGGATCCACACCATGTCTGACGGCGCGCAGCGATCGTTGGCCGTGCCGTCGGGCGCCGTCGCGCAGAAGCCCGAGGCGCACTCGGCGTTTGAGGTGCAGGTGGCGCCGAGCGGCGAGGTGCCGGGTTCCGTGTCGCTGTCGACCTCCGTGTCGCTGTCGCTGTCCGCCTCTGCGTCGGCGCCCGCGTCCGCGTCGGTATCACCCGGCTCTGTGTCGGCGCCCGGCTCTGTGTCGGCGCCCGGCTCTGTGTCGGCGCCCGGCTCCGTGTCGGTGTCGCTGTCGTCGGTGTCGCTGTCGTCGGTGTCGCTGTCGTCGGTGTCGCTGTCGTCGGTGTCGCTGTCGTCGGTGTCGC
>JBILLP010000451.1:0-3452 GCA_044376025.1 Bradymonadia bacterium | reverse complement strand
ATCGCCCTGACCGTGCGGGCCCCCTCGCGGTGGCCGTCCGTACGGCGGCGCCCCAGGCTGTTGGCCCAGCGTCCGTTGCCGTCCATGATGATCGCCACGTGGCGTGGCAGTTGAGACGCTTCGACAGGCGCAGGGCGCATCGGCAGAGCCGGGGCAGGCAGAGAGTCGTGAACGTACGACGCACGCGGGCGATTTGGAAGGGCCGCCGAGGTTGACCCGCGCGGTCGCAGCGGGGTACCTAGGGTGACGTCCTCCATCGCCCCGGAGAGCCCGGTGAGACGCAACACCCTGTCGACCCCTGCCCGCGTTGTCGCCTTGCTGGTGGCCACCGCTGGACTCGTGAGCTCAAGCGCCGGCTGTGCGATCCGGGTGCTCCCGAAGCCACCGGCGGTCGAGATGTGGCGACCCGATCTGCCCGCCGACTCCTGCCGGACCTCCCGCGGGCCGGTGATCGGCGACGGCATCCTCGCCCTCTACACCGGCATGGCGATGGTCGGGGGCCTCAGCATGCTCGTGTCCGAAGGCATCATTGACTCCAACGATGGCGCGGTCGTAAGCGGCGCGCTGCTCGCCACGGGCGGCGCCCTCGGCTTCGCGGCGTCGTACCGGTCCTTCGCAGAGGGACAGCGCCGCCGCGAGGGCTGCGGTGACTTCCTGGCCTACCGCGAGACCGCCCTCTCGCTCCGGGGCAACGAGGTCGACCCGAACCTCACGCATCGCCCCGTCACCCCCTCGGAGCGCACGTTCGCGGTGGCCGATGCGCGGCTGCACGACACCGGGAGCGACAGCGCGCGGCGGCTTCTCGAGCGCTGTGCCCAGGGTGGCACGGCCCGGCGCGCCTGCCTGCTGCCCGCCGCGGAGCTCGTCTGGATGCGTGATCCCGAGGCCCTCGATGCGGGCTGCACGCTCGCCTCGTGGGGCTGTGACGGGGGCGATGAGGATGCCTGCCGGCTTGAGCTCCTCTCGTGTGCCCCCCTGCTCGCGGCTCCTGATGCCGGCCCGGCTCCGGCCACCCCGGTTGCACCGGTCCCGACGGGCGACGCACCCGGCCCGGCGACGCCGGAGCCCGGGGAGGCACCCGCCGCACCGGCTGCAGAGGGCTCCGCGCAGCCGTAGGCCGCTCGTCTCATTGTCTCCGATCGCGGCTTCGGATAGCACGCGGGCTCTCCCTGCCCACACGGTGGGCTCCGCATCGACTGGACGTGCATGATCGCGAGATGGCTGCGCCTCGGCGCCCCCTGTTTCTGCCTGGCCGCACTGGCTGCCTGTGGATCCGACACCCCGCCTGACGACTCCACCGACACGACCGACACCGCGCTCGACGGCTCGGGTGATACCTCGACCGACACCGACGGGGACACCGCGCTCGACGGCTCCGGGGGCGACACCTCGACCGACACCGCGGAGACCTCCGTCCCCCCCGGCTGCGGCGACGGCGTGCTCGACGACGGCGAGGCCTGCGACGACGGCAACGACATCGAGACCGACGGCTGCTCCTCAACCTGCGTCGTCTCGGTCTGCGGCGACGGCGTCGTCAACACGAGCCGGTCGGTCCGGACCTTCGCCAGCCCGGTCGTGCGGAACCTCTCGGGCTCCGAGGGCCACGTCTGTTCAGAGGGCGCGACCTGCCCCGCGGGACGCTGCCCCGTCGCCGAGAACCCGACGGCGCCCGAGCACGGCATCTGCCAGGCGCTCGGCTTCGCTCGCGCGGTCGAGGTCCTCTGGGGCGACGGCGAGCGCGTCGTCGGTGAGCCGAACCCCCGTGCGGCGAACTGGGTCTGCCAGGACTACGTCTGCACCCAGGGCACGACCGAGGACACCGGCAACTGCCTCCGCTCCCAGATGCTGCGCGAGATTGTCTGCGAGACCGTGGCGCTCGAGGCCTGCGACGAGGGCGAGGCCAACGCCGATGCGGCCGACGCCTGCCGGACCAGCTGCACACGACCGGCCTGCGGCGACCGCATCGTCGATACCGGTGAGGCCTGCGACGATGGCAACACCGTCGGCGGTGACGGCTGCGCGTCGAACTGCCGGGCTGCTGTCTGCGGCGACGGCCTGATCGGCGACGGCGAGGAGTGCGACGACGGCAACAATGTCGAGACCGATGGCTGCACCAACGCGTGCAGGGCGCCCCGTTGCGGTGACGGGGTCGTGCAGAACCTGGTCCGCGAGGACACCCTCACCGGGCCGGTCGTGACCAACCCGTTCGGCGCCACTGGCTACGTCTGCGACGACGGCTCGCTCTGCTTCGACGGGAGCTGCGACGTGTCCACAGACGGCTCGGCACCGGAGCACGGCATCTGCCAGTCGCTCGGCTACGGCCGCGCCGTCAACGTGACCTGGGGCGGCGGGCCCGGCGCCACCAGCGAACCGATGCCCCACGCCTACAACTGGGAGTGCGTGAACTTCGAGTGCACGGAGGGCTTCGATCCAACCTCGATTGACGACTGCTCCGCCTCCGAGATGCTGCTGAGCATCACCTGCCGCGGTGGCAGCACCGAGCAGTGCGACAAGGGTGATGCCAACAGCGACGCCCCCGACGCCACCTGCCGCACCGACTGCACCGCGCAACGCTGCGGCGACGGCATCGTCGACACCGGCGAGCAGTGCGACGACGGCAACAGCTCCGACCTCGACGACTGCACCAACGACTGCCGCAGCGTGATCTGCGGTGACGGCGTGGTGATGGGCGCCGAGGAGTGCGATCGCGGTGAGGACAACTCCGAGTCACCCGACGCGGAGTGCCGCACCGACTGCGCCCTCGCCGGCTGCACCGACGGCGTGATCGATTCCGGCGAGCAGTGCGACGACGGCAACAGCGACGACAGCGACACCTGCACCAACGACTGCATCCAGCGCATCTGCGGCGACGGGCAGGTGGTGACGCCCGAGCAGTGCGACCTCGGCGAGGCCAACTCCGACCTGCCCAATGCGCTCTGCCGCACCGACTGCTCGCCCTCGCGCTGCGGCGACGCTGTCGTCGACTTCGACGAGGAGTGCGACGACGGCAACCTCGAGGACAACGACGCCTGCACGATCATCTGTGAGGACATCCTCTGCGGCGATGGCGTCGTGCGGGGCGACGAGGCCTGTGACGAGGGCGAGGCGAACAGCGAGCTGCCCGGCTCGCTGTGCCGCACCGACTGCGTGCCGGCCGGCTGCGGCGATGGCGTCACCGATCCTGGTGAGCAGTGTGATGACGGCAACGGCGTCGACAACGACGGCTGCACAAACGTCTGCCGGACGCCGGGCTGCGGCGACGGCATCGTGCAGGCGGGCGAGGCCTGCGATGACGGCAACCGCACCGACAGCGACGGCTGCTCAAGCCTCTGCCGGGCGGCGCGGTGCGGCGACGGCATCGCCAACACGGCGCAGCAGACCTTCGCGTCGCCGGTGGTCACCAACCCCTTTGGCGAGAGCGGGCGCGTCTGCGACGACGGATCGCTCTGCTC
>JBILLP010000450.1:0-3454 GCA_044376025.1 Bradymonadia bacterium | reverse complement strand
CGCGGAGTTGTGGGGACCCATGAGGACGTGGCTGGCCTGCCGGCGCGTGGTGATCGAGGTCGTCTCGGCCTCGCTCTCCGAGCTGATGTTCACCAAGTATGTGGCCGAGTCCCTCTTGTTCGGCGTTCAGGGGAGGCGGCCCCGAAGCACCCGCCTGTTGATCATCTGCCACCGCAAGCCGGTCGCGCTGCTGCGCACGCTGGGCGTGCAGGCGCGTGCAGGTCCGGTCGACGGCATCTGGGATATCCCGCTGCCGTCCCGCGGCGAGTGCCGCATCCTGGTCCCCGACCTGCTCCCCGACGCACCGGGCAACGCCGTCCTCCGCCTCTTCTTCGCCGCGACCGAGCCCGGCGAGGTCATCCGCCGCTTTCAAGCCTTTGAAGAAGACCCTATCATTCCGCCAAGCGTCAAGGACGCCATTCGATGGAGCATCGACATGCAGCAGATTCCCACCACCGAACTCGAACGGTCGCTCGGCTACGCAGAGGGTCATCGCCGCGCCCTTGAGCGCGGGCGGACCGAAGGGCGTAGCGAAGGACGCAACGAAGGACGCGTCGAAGGACGCATCGAGGGGCGCAACGAAGGACGCAACGAAGGACGCATCGAGGGGCTCCGGGCCCTCCGGGCGCTCGCACTCGACCTACTCGGCTCCGACCGTGTCGCCGGACTCGACGCGATCCACGACCCCGACGAGCTTCGGGCCGAGATCCGGCGGCGCGTCGCGGGCGCCGAAAACGCGAGCGACCGCCGTTAGTGTGTGGGCGCCACGGTTCGACGGTGAGGCTGGGCGGGGTATTCAGGTAGCCCCCGCGCCACCCTCTCCGCTGCCCGCGGTACACGGCTTGGGGGTTACCCGCGGCAGGGCGGGTCTGCCCGCCCCTCACCCCCGCGACAAGGCGTTCAGCACCGGCGCGAGCGCGGCGTAGAGCCTCGCCATGGCATCGACGGCAGAATCGATGGCGGCAGGCCAGGTTCGCTCGTCGCCCCAGCCGCCCGGCACCGAGGCGCTGATGCGGCAGGCACGCCGGTCGTCGAGCCGTTGCCAGTGGAGCGGGCCGCCAAAGGCGACCTCGATGGTTTCGCGCTGCCTGTGGATCGCGTCGAACAGCGCCTTGTTGTCGGCAACCTCGCCGTCGTCGATGTAGCACTCCGCCCGGACCTGGTCGCTCGAAACGACGTAGTTCCACCCGTAGCCCTGCCGGTGCGTGCCGACCCATGAACCGTCGCTCGGCCTGACGCGTGCGTGCAGGTCGAGCCGGGTGGCTGCGACCGGAAGCAGGGCCTGCCAGAAGCGAAGCCGTGCGGCGGGTCCGTCACCGCGCTCGAAATTCCCCGCAAGCGGCTCCTCGACGTCGTGGAGCGGCTGGTGCACGGGCGGGCGCTCCCCGTCGAGTGCGAGGCGCGAGGGATTCCAGACCCACTCCGCGAGGCGGATGTAGAGTTCCTGCCGTTCGGCCTGCTCCGCCGGGCCGAATAGGTCGTAGGGGCGAAAGGCGAGCCCGGTACGGTCGATCAGGGCCCTGAAGGCGGGGTTGTTGGTGTAGGCGGCGGGGTGCAGGCTGCGCGCTAGAAGGTTGTCGCCCTTGGTGGCGTAGGCCTCACGCTTGACGTCATAGGGGGCGTCGCCGAGCGACTGGTTGACGCCTCGTTGCAGCAGCAGCAGCCCGCCAAGCCGGTTCCGTGCGAGCTCGAAGTCGGCCTCATGGGCGAAGCTGGAGGCGTAGCGGCTGAACTTGTCGGCCCAGATGTGCTCCACCTCGAACGGTCGGGCCCTGCCCTCGGAGACGAGGTCCTCGAAGTGTGTGGTAAGCCCGCACTGGGTGTCGACCCAGTGGGTGATGCGTGCGAGGATGTGTCGAATCTGTCGGTAGTTCTGGGCGTGGAGCCGGAGTCGGGGCTCGCCTGCGAAGGTCTCAGGCTGCTCGGCGAGCTGCTCCTGCAGAAAGACGGAGAGATTGGCGAGCGAGCGGCCGCGGACCTCCTTGGTCAGGTTGAAGATCGTGTACTTGACCGACGAATAGGCGATGGTCCTGAAACTCCAGACACGGCGGGTGAGCCAGATATCCACGAAATCGGCAACGAGGGCGACCTTGCGCCGCGCGGTCTCGGCTGGATCGGTGCGGTCGAGCGCCGCGAGGATCAGCTGTCGCTGCAACGTGAAGGAGCGCTCCTGATTGTAGTAGATCGACTCCCAGCCGGGCGTGACCTTGATCGAGGCGGCGTGGACCTCGCGGGCCCGGTGGGCGTGAGCGTCGAGGTCCTTCTTGACGAAGCTGACGTACGAGGCAGAATCGATGAGCCCGATGCGCTCGCGCTGGTCGCGCACCCAGCGGTGGAATTCGCCTCCAATACGCTCATAATCGCGATTCTCGGCGCCCTTCTTGCCGGTTCGCATGGTGTCGGCATATCGCGCGCGCAGCCAGTCCTTGAAGAAATCAGTGTCGCACTCCGGTCCGTCTGACTTGAGCGCCTGCATGTGCTGCTTCCACACATGGTTCACCGCGCGCTGGTCGGCCTCGTTGGCGATGTTGGCGAGAATATAGCCCTTGAGCATGTCGGGCAGGCTGAGCGGGAGCCCACGGTCGTTCATGGTCTCGAAGATCGTGTAGGCGTCTTCGTCGGAGTAGGCCTCGATCTCGACGAGGTGCACGTTGTCGATCAGCCAGTCGATGAAGTAGGGCAGGGCCTGGTCGGCGATCTCGTCTGGAAAGTGGTCTGCGATGTTGGCGTAGCGGGCCGCGATGTTGCGCACCGAGGCCGTGGCGTTCGAGGTATCGAGGTAGGTGTTGTCGAGCAGCGCCTGCATGACGTCGCGGCGCTCCTCGACATCGAGGTTGAAGTCCTTTCGACCGTAGCGCTCGGAGTAGACGAGGGGGGCGAGCGGGCTGGTGTCGGTGCGCCCGGCCAGCCGGTGGTGCAAGAAGATCAGCAGCAGTGACAGCGTGGTGAGTCGCTGCTGCCCGTCGACGATGAAGCGCTGGCTGCGCTTGTTGCTGACGACGATCGAGCCCAAGAAGTAGTGGCCGTAGCGCTCGACGGCCTCGCGCGCGTGACTGGCGTCGTAGAAGTCGAGGAACTTGCCGGTGAGATCGTCGATGAGGTCACGCACCTGCCGCTCCTCCCAGGCGTACTCGCGTTGGTAGAAGTCGACTGTGTACCGGGTGTTGCTGAGCAGCCCCCTGAGGGTCTTGGCGCGTCCGTCGATGCGGTTCATGGGCGTCGGTCGTCGTGGGCGGTGTCGAGGCTCAGCAAAATACCCGGGAGCCGGTCGCTTGGCCAGTGCGGCGTCGCGTCGACGCCGGGTCGCGCAGCATCCAAGCCCAGGCAGGCTCGGCGACCAACCGGGCCGCGCCGAGGCCGTGGGTCGCGGGCTGAAGGTCGCGTGGCGCGGCGACCGCCACCCTCGCCTTGTCACGCAACATCTTCGCCCAGACGCCGATACCCAACGCATGCG
>JBILLP010000449.1:0-3455 GCA_044376025.1 Bradymonadia bacterium | reverse complement strand
CGTCAATCCGACGCTGACCATCGCCGCGATGGCCGAGCGCGCCATGTCGATGATCCCACCCAAGCCGTCGACCCCCTGAGCGGAGTCCGAAATGTCCCTCGATTTTGAGCTCGGCCAGGAGCAACGGATGGTGCGCGACGGTGTGCGCGCGCTGCTGCGACGCTTCGAGCCGCGTCGCGCGGAGCTGCGGCACGCGATGCATCGCCGAGAATTCCCGACCGAGCTCTGGAACGCCGTCGCCGACGCGGGATTCATGGGCGCGATGATTCCGGAGGCCTACGGGGGCAGCGACATGGGGCTGCTGTCGATGTGCCTGCTGTCCGAGGAGATGGCGGCCTTCGGTGTGTCGCACCCGCTCTTTGCGCTGACGTCGATGGACGCGCTCTGCCTGGTGCGCGGCGCCTCCGAGGAGATGAAGCGCGCGTGGCTGCCCGAGATCGCCGCCGGTCGCTGCAAGCTGGCCTTCGCCGTCACCGAGGCCGACGCCGGCACCAATACCTTTCGCATCGCCACCCGGGCGGAGCGCGACGGCGACTCGTTCGTGCTCACGGGCGAAAAGCAGTGGATCACCGCCGCCGACTGCGCCGACTACATCCTCGTCGTCGCCCGCACCACGTCGAAGGCGGAGTGCGATCGGCAGGGGCTGCCCAAGGCGTGGGGCATGACGCTGTTTCTGCTCGACCCGCGGGCACCCGGCGTCACGCTCCACGAGCTGCAGACCGGCTCGATCGAGGGCGCCCGGCAGTTCACCGTCGCGATGGACCGCGCCCGGGTGCCGGCGGAGCACGTCGTCGGCGAGATCGACCAGGGCGCCATGACGCTCTTCCTCGCGCTCAACCCCGAGCGTGTTCTCATCGCAGCGACGATCTGCGGCGTGGCGGAGCTCTGCCTCCGCACCGCCTGCGACTATGCCAACGAGCGCAAGGTCTTTCGCGGGGTCCCGATCGGGCAGTACCAGGCGATCCAGCATCCGCTGGCGCAGATCCGCATCCAGCAGGAGGCCACCCGCCTGATGACCTGGAAGGCCGCGACCTCGTTCGACCGCGGCGACGACCTCGCGCAGACCGGTGTGTGGACCAACATGGCCAAGTACATGGCCTCGGAGCTCGGCGTTGCCGCCGTCGACCGCGCCATCCAGACGCTCGGCGGCAACGGGTTTTCGCAGGAATATGGCCTGATCCAGCTCTGGGAGGGCATGCGCCTCTTCAAGACCGCGCCCATCTCGAACGAGATGATCCTCAACTTCATCGCCGAGCACGAGCTCGGCCTGCCCCGCTCCTACTGACCGTCGCGGGGCGCCTCCTCGGGCGCGGCCCCCGGGGGCGCGGACGGCTCCGTCGTCGGCGGCACCGCGGCGTCGGTCTGCTTCGCCGCCGCCACGCGGGGTGCCCACCAGCCTCCCGCGCCGGCCTGCTCGCGGCCCCAGCGGATCCAGCGGAGCACCTGCGCCGCCAACCAGAGCGCCCAGAGCATCATCAGCGCCCGCCAGACCCACACAGGCAGCCAGATCACCGACGGCTCCGAAGGGCTCGACCCCGACCGGTCGACGAACCAGCGGAGGATCCCCGGCCCGGAGCCTGGCCCCTCGACGTAGGTGTTGGGTGCGCTCAGGCTCAGCCCCGACGCGACCGCGTAGATGACCGACAGCGCCGCCAGCCCGGTGAGGCCGGCGAGCATCACCTGCACGAAGTTCCGGGTCCGGCGTGCGACCGCCGGCATGCGCCCGCGAAGGCCGAGCGCCACGAGCCAGATGGCGATGATCAGCGGCGCCAGGAAATCGGTCTGCGTCATGCCCAGCCCGAGCGCGAACCACGAGAGCATCGAGAGCGGGGTGGGTGCGTAGCGCGCGAGCACGAACGCGGTGAGCAGCAGCGCGAACACATACTGCCAGAGCGTGACGACCGGGCCCCACGATGACGGTCCGAGCGTCCACAACAGCCAGCGATTGTCGCCGCCGGTGAGGTGCCAGGTCACGTTGGTCACCGGGTGCCCGAGGTCGAAGCGGGGCAGCGACTCGACGACCGCCGGCGGCAGCGCCTCCCGCCACCGGACAGCGACGGTGTGCGACCCCGGCTCGATGCTGAAAACCCGGACATTGCCGGCGGTCTGCACCGGCCGCGGCTGCGCATCGACCGTGAAGCTGAGGACCTCCGCGGCGTCGGGCAACGTGACACGCTGCTCTCCGCCCTGGCTGCTCCGCACGAAGTAGCTCAGCGTCACCTCACGCAGGTCGTTCCCGCGCGAGACCTCGATCAGGGCGGAGTCGACCGTCGTCGACGCACCGGCGGTCGCGGCCGGGCGCGACAGCGAAAGCCGGAGCGACTCGCCGGGCTGGGGCTTGAAGACCGGCTTGATGTCGCCCGCAGACCCGTGCGAGGCCGGCGTCAGGCCCGAGGGCTCGCAGCGCCACACAGGGGAGCAGTTCAGCACCCATCGCTCGTTCCACGGCTCCGCCGTCGGGGCGACGAGCGTGAGCGAGCCGGCCTCTGCAAGGGTCGAGTTCCAGCGGAACTCGGTCTCCCCACGCTGCAGCGGCACCACGATGCGGCCCTCCTCGACCGCCAGGCCCGGCGTCGTGACCGACTCGCCCGGCAGCAGCGCGACACGCAGCAACAGCGCTTCGTCGGCGGGTCCGAGCCGTGTGATGCGGCCGTGCACCATCCACGGCACGCCCAGGTCGAGCTCGCGCTCGACCGCGAGCCACGGCGCCAGCTCGGCTTGGACCTTCACGTCGTCGTCGGCTTCGGCGCTTCCTTCGTTTGGTACGAGCGCGCGGTTGCGCATCAGGCGCACCGACGAGGGCACCGGCGCGTCGGGTCGGTAGCCGTCGAGCAGCCAGCCGTCACCCGAGAACCGGAGCTGGCGCGGCACCAACGGCATCTGCAACGGCAGGTTGTCGCGGCTCGGGCCGATCAGCCGCACACGGTGGACCCCCGGAGACAGCCAGAGCTCGAGGTGGCCATCGTTGCGGCGCTGCAGCCGCACCGAAGCCTCGCCGTCGACTGACACGGAGGTCGGCGACCAGGCTGAATCGGGGCCCGGAAGCACCGCGGGCCCGTCGGCCAGGGCGTGGAGCTCGAGGTCGAGCTGCAGCGACGACTCGCGCGCGGTCAGGTCGATGCGGGCGGCCTCGACGCAGTTGGGGTGGCAGTCGGGCAGCCGGGTGAGCCGATTGCGAAGCTCGTTCAGCCTGCCTTCGTCGGGCATCTGCGCGGCGGCGTCACGCGGAAGCACCGCCACGGCGCCCGCGATGAGCAGCGCCACCACCGCGGCGGTCGGAGCGGCCCCCGGGCCCGGCGCCGCCGGGCCGGGCGCGCTCCGGTCGTCGCCGGGCGTCGGCATGGCCCGGCGTGCGCGGGTGCGCCACAGCATCGCGATCAGCCCCAGCAACAGGGCAACCCGAACGAAGCCGAGCACGGAGTTCGCCACGGGCGGCAGCACCCAGAAACGGACCT
>JBILLP010000448.1:0-3458 GCA_044376025.1 Bradymonadia bacterium | reverse complement strand
CGAGCCGCGCACCCAGCTCGACGCCAAGGGTCTTTCCGAGCCGCTTCTGCGCGGCGATCTCTGCCTTGGAGTAGCCGTACGGAGGGTCACGCAGGGCGGCGAGGTTCGAAAAGTCGACGAAGCTGTGGCCCGTGTCGGTGTAGTGCCAGCCTTCGACCGTGAGCGTGACCGACGAGTAGCCAAGCTCGAGCGCACCCCCGAAGAACTCCGTTCCCGCGGCGCGCTGCTTCTCCTGCGGGGAGTGGTCAATGCCGTCCGGCGCCAGCGTCGCAGACGGTCGCCAGCCTGCGAACCGGCTGACGACATACCCGCCGACGCGGCCTCCCCTGAAGCTGGTGAATCCACCGTCGAACTGCATGCCGTTGGAGTCGTAGTCGGCGCCGTCGAAGTGGTAGAACGCGCCCGAGAGCGCGACGTGGGCGTCGGAGGTCAGCGGCACCGCCAGCTTGAGGCCGCCACCGAAGGCGTTTCCGCTGGTCTCGACGTCGTGGTCGGTCGTCGCGGCCTTGCGGTCGATGCCGTCGCTCATCGCGAACTCGCCGTAGACGTCGAGACGCGCGGCGGAGTCGTCGGTCTCGATCCGGCCGTCACCGCCGAGCTCCCGGGAGTAGGCGAGGCGGCCGCCCAGCATCGACTGCCAGTCCGCATCGTGGGAGTTGCCGAGCTGGCCACCGTAGCTGATGTCGGAGCCGGTGCCGGGGTACGACGACCCACCGATCGCCGAGAAGAAGTAGAAGGCCGCGAACTGCACGCCATAGTCGTTCGCGTCAGGCCCGTACTCGTACACCGCGCCCGACCGCGTCGTGAAGTTGTGGCCGTCAAAGCCGAAGGTCGGCTCGCTGCCCTTGGGGTAGCGGGTGAACCCCTGCTCCGACAGCTCCTGCCCCGACATCAGGTCGAGTGCGAGCACGCGCAGACGCCCGAAGCGCTTGAAGTCCGCCGTCGCGGTCAGCCCGTCGACCGTGCCATAGAAGAGGTAGTCCTGCGGGACTGCGCCGATCGAGAACGCCTGACGCCCGAAGGTCAGGCCGAGCTTGGCCGAGGACCCGTCGAACAGCGTGAGCTCGCTCGCCAGGCCGTACAGGTTGAGCTCCGCCGAGCTCGACCCCGTGAGCACCCATGCCGGCCACTGGGTCTCCAGCTCCGCATCTGCCCGCAGCCGGATGCGAGGCGAGATGGTCGCGGTGAGCGAGCCGCCCAGATCCGAGTACCCGAACACCGTCTTGTCGTCTGTGTCGCGAACCGACTCGTCGCTCTCGTTGTCGTAGGCCCTGAAGTCGAGGTTGTTCGAGGCGTGAACCGCCGCAGACGCTCGCGTCTCGAACTCGAGCTCGACGCCTGAGTCAGTGACGACCACCGGCGGCGGGGGAGCGATCTGCTCCATGACCGGAGCCGCGTCGTCCGGGGTCTCCCCCGGCGCATCCTCCTCCTTCTCGGGCAACGTGTCGGTGTCGTCCTGGGCGACGGCGACCGACGGGAGGAGGAGCAGGGCGCTCGTCAGGAGATGGGAGAGCGAGGGGCGAAGGGACTTCAAGCGGGACTCCGGCACGAGGTCGGCTCAGGGATCAGCAAGGAACTCTAGTTGTCCGAGGCGGACGATCCACATCTGGAGCCCGCCGAAGCCCGCCACCACCGGTGCGGTGACCGACACTCTGCTGCCGAGGGGAACGCTCGTGCCACGCCGCCCGAGCTCCTGCTCGACGCTCACCGCCCAGCAGACATCGGGCAGCAGCGATGCGTCAAAGGTGGCACCGCCGGCGCAGATCGCGGGGCAGAAGATGTCATCGCAGACCATGTTGTCGTCTGAGACACACCGTCGGCGGCAGGAGCCGCTGCAGTTCTCGCGGCAGACCGGCGTCGCCCCGTCGGTCGACACGACCGGCGGCGGGACCGTGTTCGAGACGACCATCGCGTTGAAGTTCGAGCTCGTCGGCTCCATCACGACGAAGCCCTCGATGCGGCGCGTCCGGCCAACATCACCCTCGCCGAACGCCGACTCGACCGGCGTCCAGGCAACCTCGTCCCCGGTCGAGATACGCTCGATGTCCGAGATCACGACGGCGCGCTGGTTCTGGTCACCGTAGAACTGGGCCAGCCCGCGGACTGTCAGGCGCACACGGTCCCCGAACTCGACGGTCGCCACGCGGGAGTCCTCGAGCACCAGGACACCGCCGGTGTCGTCCTCGACGACGAACGAGCCGTAGAAGCGCTCGTCCTGGCCGCACAGCGGCAGCTTCAGGTACTTTGCCGACCTCAGGCTCACCACGCCCTCGATCGTCACGGGCAGGTCGGCGAGCACCGCCGCGGCTCCGGACTGGCACTGGTCGGTCGATGGGACATCGCCCGCCGCGACAAACAGGTTGGGATCCTCCCGGTCGATCCCACCCTGCGGCATCAGCGCGAGCAGGTCGGCGACCCCCATCGTGTCGGCGACCGGCACGCCGTACTGCGACGGAGAGGTCCGCTCGACGAAGGGTACAGGCTCCTCGACGAGGTCAACGGCCCCTGAGCCCTCACGGGCATCGAGCGAGGAGCGGTCCCACTCCTCCGTCCCGCATCCCGCAAGGCAAAGCGTCACCCACGCCAGCGCACAAGCTGTCGCTGCGCGCCTCACCGATAGGTCCACATCCAGTCGAAGTTCGCGACGTTGAGCTGCGGCGCGTCGTTGAACGAGCCAAGCGGGCCGACGAAGGTCACGCACTGGTTGAGCTCGATGAAGGTGCTCGCGCTTCGCAGGGTCAGCGTCGCGCCGTCGGCGTACGAGAGCGTCCAGCACTTGCTCGAGCCGCCGCACGCGGAGCCTCCGCCGGTGATCGTCCCCTCGACGCGGACCATCTGGCCCACATCGGCGTTTGTCGCCGGCGTCTGCCAGCGCTCGAGGATGCCGACGAGGTTGTCGGTGTCGACGAGCTCCCAACCTGTCGCGGCCTGGATCTGGCCGGTCCCGAAGTAGCTGTTCACGGCCGTGACCGTGAAGTTGATCTTGTGCCCGACCCGGACCTGGAACTCGGGCACGTTCGCGGCGTCCGCGAAGTCGAGGCGGACCTCAACGGTTCCATTGGCGTCGGCCACCCAGAAGGTGGACTGCGACGGCGGGACAGCCGCATCATTGTAGTAGTTGGTGGCAACCACGATCGCGCCCGTCACCGTGATCGGCGCGTCCAGCGTGATCGGGTCGGTCGGATCCTCGGCCGGGAAGGCCGCGATGACCTCGTCGAGGTTGGCGTCGGCGTACCCGAACTCTGCCGGCGTCGCGACAAAGTTGGGCGCGCCTCCGTTGGGCACGTCGGTGCCGAATACCTGGCCCGAGAAGAAGGGGTCGCTGCCGCACTCGTAGGGCGCGCCGGTGTCCTCCACGGTCGTGTCCCCCGGGTTCCCCGTGTCGGTGTCAACCGCCGTGTCGACCGTGGTATCGGCCCCGTCATCGACGCTGGTGTCGGGCTGCTCGCCCGTGTCCT